>CAZGDJ010000136.1:0-7982 GCA_964524635.1 uncultured Rikenella sp.
ATTTACAGCATGCCATAATTATAAAGATTATACCAGGGTTGAATGGCAGGAGAAAGAATTACCTGACTGGGAGAATCCGGCAGTAAACACAATAAATACCGAGAAGCCTCATGCAACAATTGTAAGCTTTCCTGATAACACTATCGCTCTGAGTGCCGGCTGGAGACAATCTGATAATGTGTCATCTCTTGACGGAAAATGGAAATTCAATTACTCAGATACACCTTCAGACAGACCATTCTGGTTCTTTAAGGATGACTTTGACACACGCGAATGGCATGAAATAAATGTCCCATCTACATGGGAGCGTGAGGGTTATGGAGTAGCATATTATGTAAATATCGGGTATCCTTTTAAAATGAATCCTCCATTTATTGACCACTCAAATAATCCGGTGGGTTCCTATAAGAGATCATTTTCTTTACCGTCCGGATGGAACAATAAAGAGGTATTTCTCACATTTGACGGCGTCAGTTCTGCTTTTTATGTATGGATCAATGGCAAACAGGTAGGATACAGTGAAGACAGCAAGTCAACAGCTGAGTTTAATATTACTTCATTCCTTAAAAGCGGTGAGAATACTATTGCTGTGGAGGTTTACAGATGGTGCGACGGAAGCTATCTTGAAGATCAGGATTTCTTCAGGCTGAGCGGCATCCAAAGATCTGTATGGTTGCACGCCAGACCTAAATCTTATATCCGCGATTATTTTGTGAAGAGTTCTCTTGTTAATAACTATAAAGACGGACACCTGAACCTTTCGGCAGATCTTGTTAACAAGGAAAAGAAACCAGTCAATCTGCGTATCGAGACATCACTTTACAATGGGGAAACCAAAATTTTCGGTGAGGTTACTGAAGCCGGGGAAGTTAAAGATTCATCTACTGTTTTTCTTTCAGCTGAAATTCCTGATGTCATGCAATGGTCTGCAGAATCTCCTTCACTTTATACTCTGACAATTACCCTTGCCGATGCTAAAGGAATTGTTCTTGAAAGCGTATCGAACAGAATTGGATTCCGTACCGTTGAGATTGCCGGATCACAGTTACTTGTTAATGGAAAAGCAATTCATATTAAAGGTGTCAACATGCATGAGCATGATCCGGTAAAAGGTCATACAATTGATGAAGCCCTGATGATCAAAGATATACGTTTGATGAAGATGCATAATATAAATGCTGTACGTACATCACATTATCCTGAGCCTGAGCGTTTCTATGACCTGTGGGACAAGTATGGGCTGTATATTATTGACGAAGCTGATATAGAATCACATGGTATAGGTTATGACATAGACAAAACCCTTGGAGCTAAACCGGAGTGGAGGAAACAGCATATGTTTCGCACAGAGAGACTTGTTGAGCGTGACAAGAACCACCCTTCAGTTATTATCTGGTCACTAGGTAATGAGGCTGGTGACGGACAGAACTTTGTCGATACATATAAGTGGATAAAAGGGCGCGACAACTCACGCCCTGTTCAGTATGAGAGAGCAGAAAAGAGCACAAACACTACGGAAAGACATACAGATATCTGGTGCCCGATGTATGCTCGTATTGAATACCTTGAAAACTACGGGCGCAATGCCGGCAAACAAGGATATGACAGGCCTCTGATTATGTGCGAATACGCTCATTCAATGGGCAACAGCACAGGCAACTTGCAGGATTACTGGAACATAATTGAGAAGTATCCCACACTGCAGGGCGGATTGATATGGGATTGGGTTGACCAGGGCTTGCTGGAGACAAATGACGAAGGCGAAGATTTTTTTGCGTACGGAGGAGACTTTGGTGAACCGGGATCACCAAGCGACGGTAACTTCTGCTGCAACGGACTTGTGGGGCCAGACCGTGTTCCACATCCCGCCCTCATGGAGGTGAAGAAAGTTTACCAGTATGTCGACTTCAAACCCGTTGATCTTAAGAATGGACTGATAATCATAAAGAACAAGTATGATTTTACTAACCTGTTCGCATTCAATATAAACTGGGAAGTGTGTGCTGATGGCAATCTCTTCAGGTCAGGACATCTGAATCAGTTGACTCTTGGCCCCGGTGAGTCCAAAACTGCCGAAATACCATATGGAGTCATAAATCCTGAACCCGGGGTGGAATACATTCTCAATCTTTATGTCTCAAAGGCTGATGAGTGGGGTATCATACCTCAGGATCACATTTATGCCCAGGAACAAATGCTGCTACCTTTCCATACTGAAGCTCCTGCAGTTGAAAATGATGAATTTGCAGTAGTCGCCACGAAAAATGAAGGTACTGATCTGCTTGTATCCGGTGAAGGTTTTACAGTAGTATTTGATATGGCTGAAGGACTTATGAAGTCATTTAAGACTGGAGCTCATGAGTTGATTATGTCAGGACCACGTCCTGATTTCTGGCGGCCACCAACGGATAATGATTATGGAAACGGGATGGAGGTGAGAAATGCGCAGTGGAAAGAGGCAGGAGAAAAGACAAGACTTAAATCCGCGGAGGTTAAACAACGTCAGATGAATATAGCTGAGATAAGGTATGAATATGATATACCCGGAACCAGTGATAATATAATAGCCTCATTGACAACAATATATACTGTTCATGGTGATGGCATCATAGAAGTCTCATACGATCTGACGAAGAAAGATAATTGTCCTGAGGAAATACCTCGTGTCGGGATGCAGTTGCTGATGCCGGCAGCTTACAGTGATCTCTCATGGTACGGACGCGGACCTCATGAAAACTATGCCGACCGCAAAACATCAGCCTTTATCGGACTTTATGAAAGTACAGTTCCTGAACAGTATGTGCCTTATGTCAGACCTCAGGAGAATGGTTATAAAACTGATGTCAGATGGCTTGCTGTAACTAATGGACAGGGTAATGGAATACGCTTTGAAGGAATTCCTCTGTTTTGTTTTGCTGCATTAAATTATTTCCATGAAGACTTTGAATCACCTGGCAGACTTGGAAATTACAGACCTGATGCAAAACTGATCAATACTCATACTGACGATGTTAAAGAGCGTGATCTTGTTTGCATAAATATTGATTATGGTCAGATGGGAATAGGCGGAGATGATTCATGGGGCGCACGTACTCATAAGGAATACTGTCTGACTGATAGCAGATACCACTATTCTTTCAGAATGATACCTGTGACAAAAGTAAACTGAATTTTCGGTTATTCTGCCTTTGGCGCAGGAACAACAATGTCAGCGGAAAGAACTGTTCCGTTACCTGTTATAATATTGCTGACCTTATATCTCAGAGGTTGATTAAGGTACTTTTTGTCAGCCTTTACGATGATGACTGAATTGGCAGGTAATGTCAGTTTTGAAGGAGCACCTTCAGGTCCGTCCCGCCATGCTTCTCCTATCCTGACAGTTGTCCAGACATAACCGTCAGAAATGACCGTGTGGATATGAAAATCACATTTTAGTGTCACCTATCCCGGAATGTCCGGCATATTCAATACATGTCTCCGACTCTGACCCTGAGCTGTCAGCATCGCGAAAACAAGTACCATTATGGTAAATAGCCTAATCTTCATAATTTCTGTTTGTTAATCGTAATTCGCAATCCGCAATTTGCAATTCGCAACTAACATCATTTCCCGTTCACTTCTTTCCCTCGCAGAATGAACTTATTGTACATGAAAAGCAGGACGCTTGAAGCAATTGCCATACCTGAAAAAACGATCCATATTTTTGATGGATGATAAGTTTCCCACAGATAGGATGTAAGCTGTGTGCTATCCATCCCAAAAAGCTGTTGTGCTTTGTTATAATAATCAGTTGTGGTGAATGATTCAGATATGTCGGGTATGCTAAATCCTCTTTCAGTAACAGCTTTATTCAGCAGGAACATTTTATCAGCCATAATTTCGTATGGTTTTCCGGAAATCCATCCGGCTGCATAATGCCCAATGGCTATTGGAATAAAGGAGGTGCCCATGTAAAGGGCTTTTTTATCTGACGGGGCAATGCCTCCAACATATTCAGTATATTTTGGTGAAGATGCCATTTCACCGATACCGAAAACAAGGACACCGAAAAGGATTAACCAGGGGCTGGCAGTAACGAACATTAGGCAGAGCCCGGCAGCCAGGATAAAAATACCCGTCATTATTGAGCTCAGAGGTTTAAGTTTCATGCTCAGCGATGAGATGTATAATTGAAGGCAAATGATATAAAAAGCATCTATGCTGGTGATGGTGACGGCTGTGATAGTCCCCTGAGCCAGACCCAGAAAGTCACCAATACGGTCAAGATCAACCCAGGCGTCTAAAAAAACAGGGAAAGAATAGAACAGCTGATTATATGCAGCCCAGAAAACGGCCATAATCAGGAGGAAAAGAACATAACGCCAATCAATTAGTGTTACCCAGATGTTTTTGAAGGCAATACCTATATTACGGATCAGAGTCTTATCTGAGGGCTCTCTGCCAGGTTCCTTGTAGAAGATAAAAGCAAAAATATAGTTAACCGCAATTGCGCATATTGATATCAAAAAAACGTAATCCCAGCTGGTCTTATAGACAAAGCCGGCGATAAATGGTCCGATAAAGGCACCCACGTTCACCATCATATAAAATATTCCGAATCCGACTGAGGATGTCTCCTTGGTTGTGGTCTTAGCTATAGTTCCGGATATCAATGGTTTAAATAAAGCTCCTGCGCAAGCAAGGAAAATGTAAGCTGCAAAAACAAGTGAAAACGTTTCAAAATAACCGATCATGAAAAAACCGGCTATATAGGCAGTGAATGAAAGCACAAGAACTTTTTTATACCCTACGCGATCAGCTATTGCGCCGGTGATCAGGGGAAGAAAATACAGAAGAGCAGTACCGGTACCCATTATCAGTCCTTTCTGTTCCTGGGAGAAGCCGAGCGCACCTGTCTCTTTTGAGAGGGTAAGGTAAAGTGCAAGAGAGTTATATACACCATACCATGCCCAACGCTCAAAGAGCTCCATTAAATTGGATACCCAGAATACTTTAGGAAATTTTCTGAAAGCCTGTGAGATTCTGCTCATAATAATACACTTTGAGGCACCAATGTAATGAAATTATTGTCAAGGTCTTAATATCCTGAAGAGCAATGCTCAGTTCTTTTCAATAAAGAAATAGGCTTCTTTTTTATCCGCATCATCCCAGGTATAGACTCTTTGTTTCCTGAGGCTCCCGACAAAAGCAATCATAGCAGCGTCACCGAGGCACATTGTGGTATGAACCAATAGTGAAATGGACAATACCCATTTCCACCATGACGGACAAAGGAGCATAGCTGTCACCATTAAAACAGAGACAATAATAAAAGGTGCCACTGCAGCAATCAAAAACATTTTTCTGCCAATGACAAACCTGTGAGCGGTGATATATACTATCCCCTGTGAAAGATCCATTCCAAACCTGATGTCTCTTGCACCTGTTACCCTGAGTGGGATCAGGTGCAGTATTTCATGCATTGGTATAAGGGTCAATGGCAGTATGACAAACCCGGTTAAAAGACCGTAAAATATGTGTGAATGCTGAACAGAATACCTTAATCCCGGCCAGAACCATATAATTGACAAAGCTGAGACAATAGTTAAAACCCATACCAGAGTTATTGCTTTTGACCCTGATCTCAGTTTACCAAGGACAAATGGCGCTAATTCTCCGTAAGGAAGAGTAAGCACTTTTTCATACCTTGACTCATCTCCCAGCTCTTTTATTGAAGGGATTAATGGCATAATCGCAAAATTAATAATAACCGGACCTGATGGATACTGAAGTGTTTATTTTAAATATGGCCGGATCATTTTGGCACGACAATTGGTTAAATTTGCATTGAAAATGAAACAATGCCTTATCATATTTACTTTACTCTTTGTTACCTGTTATCTGAATGGGCAGAGTACTGAGAGTTCTATACCTGATTCTGTTGCGAAGGTTTCTTATTTGCTTAAGACTGCAACGTACGACGGTCAGACCTATCCCTCAGTTGAGCTAAAAGAAATTATAGTATATGGCAGATTGCCAAAAGGAGTAAGGTTTAACTACCGCAGACATGCAAGGCTGGTATATAACGTAAAGAAAGTCTATCCTTATTCAATCATAGTAAGAGAAGAACTGGGGCGCGTGAACCGACTTCTTGAAACGATGCCGAACGAAAAAGACAGAAGGAATTTTCTCCAGCAATATGAAAAGGATATCCTCAATGAGTATGAAGATGACATAAAACACATGACTATTACACAGGGTAAAATCCTTATCAAACTTATTGACAGGGAAACCGCAAATACATCATATGATCTTATATCTGAATATCGTAACAAGTTTACAGCATCATTCTGGCAGACCATTGCCCGAATATTCGGGACAAGCCTGAAGTCTACATACGATCCGGCCGGAGATGATTATCTTGTTGAACAGGTTATCAGAGAGATAGAGGCAGGAAGGTTATAGGCTGTTTAATTACTTTCCCCTAATAATTCGGTTATAGCTTTGACTAATGCTTCAGTGTCACGTGCAATATCTGATATTGTTGAGTTAATCATATAACAGGGTGTGGTTACAATAAGATTCTCCTTGTCAACAGCTACTTCCCCATGACCTTTTACCAAATGTTTTCCACCCATTTTTTCAATATCTGAGGCTGTTAATGTATCATTGCCGATTGTCACAGTAATATTACCCAGAACCTTAACAATCATCACAGGCGAGATACATGTTGCTCCGATAGGTTTATGAGCCCTATGAGTTGCTATAATAGCTTGTTCCACAACTCTGTCAATACGACAGTCAGTGCCATCAAAAGCATAGGTGCAGAGGTTTTTTGCCACACCGAAACCTCCGGGGAAAACAAGGGCATCAAATTCTGAGGTATGATAATCTGTCATCGGTTTTATCTTTCCACGGGCAATCCGTGCTGCTTCAACCATAACATTGCGTGACTCACCTGTTGCTTCACCCGTTAAATGATTGACTACATGATGTTGAGTGACGTTAGGGGCAAATATCTGGTATGTGCCACCGGCTTTTTCAATGGCATAGAGAGTCAGAACCGCTTCGTGGATCTCGGCTCCGTCGATAACACCACACCCTGACAAAACTACTGCTGCTTTCATTTAAGGACTCGCTTTTGTTTCTGTAATAAAAATAAGCAAATCACCTGTGAAAATGGTGACCCGCAGACTATATTCCTTTTCCCCTGATAATAGTTCCAAAAGTATAAAACAGGATTTTCATATCGAGAAACAAAGAAATATTATCGAGGTAAAGAAGGTCATACTCCAGTCTCTGCAACATCATATCAAGATCTGAAGCATAACCCAGCTTAACCTGTCCCCAGCAGGTAATGCCAGGTTTAACTGACAAAACCCTGTTAAAGTCAGGTGCTTTAGGGAGTATCTGCTCAATATAATGGCTTCTTTCGGGTCTGGGTCCGACAAGAGACATCTCACCTTTGACTACATTCAGGAAATTTGGGATCTCGTCTAACCTGTGTTTTCGCATGAACCTTCCAATGGGTGTTATTCGCAAGTCACCATGAGTGGCTAGTTTAGGACCTTCAGCTTCAGCGTTATGATACATTGTCCTGAATTTAATTATCATAAATGGCTTCCCGTATTTTCCTATTCGCTCCTGCCTGAAGAATATGGGCCCCGGTCCTGACAGACTAATCAGTACTGTAAATAACAGGATCATTGGAGAAAGTATTATCAGTGCCAGAACTGCAACAGAATAGTCAAGCAACGTTTTAACAATATATTGCCAGTGAGGCATTGCCATGTAAGAAATCCGGAGGAGTGGAGTGGCATAAATAGGTCCGGCTTCAACATGACCGGAGATCACACTCTTCATTGAGGGTACAGCCTTCACAATCAGATCCTTATGGCATAAAGAGTTGACCAGCTCAGTTATGATATTATACTCATTTTCCTCAAGGGCAAAAATAATTTCCTGTATTTCCTCTCTGTCTACTATTTCACTTATCATATCCA
>CAZGDJ010000137.1:0-4288 GCA_964524635.1 uncultured Rikenella sp.
GAAGAGTTCGATAAGTTCATCAAACTTCTTCTTCGCACTTACAGCGGCATATTCTCTGATTTTGTTCCTATAAATGAAGAGTCTCTTTCAAACAGGTCAGGACTAACGCGTGAATCGATTTACCAGTTTCTTATGAGGCTGTCAGGGCAGGGCATAATTCATTTCATCCCTGGCAAAAAAAGCCCCCTGGTTATCTTCCCTGAAGAGCGCCTTGACCGGAGTCACCTTAATATCTCACCGGATGTATACCTGCGTGTTAAAGAGAATTATATTAAGAGAGTCGGATTCATGATTGAATACGCGGAGAATAATACGAGGTGCCGGTCTGCCTTCCTTACCAACTATTTTGGAGAAGAAATAGGACGCTGCGGGATTTGTGACACTTGCCAGGAAAGAAATGAACTTGAGCTCAGCAAATATGAATTTGACCTCATTATCAATAATATCAAGGAATTGCTTGAAATAAGGGAACTGAGAGTGGAGGAGCTGGTGAAGGTAATGGATTTTCCTCAGGAAAAAAGTATCAGGGTAATCCGCTGGCTTCTTGACCATGAGAAACTTATTACAGGTGCTGGCAGCAAACTGCACTGGACGAAGAAAGAAGAATAACTTCCTGAGTTTTGTACTAATAAATTCCAGGGTCTCTTGTCTGAAAAATAGCTATTTTTGTCCATCATTATCGCTAAGATGGAGAAAGAAGAGAAGATCATTTATTCACGTCAGGTGGTGGAGTTTGCAGCTTCAGCCAATGAATACTGCAAATACGTTGAAGGCATTGATAAAATAAAAGGCATCGAGATACTCAAAGTTATGCAGCGTCTGCTGCCTTTTATATACCTGAGAGCATCATTGCTGCCAGAGCTTGAACCTATTCTGGAAGAAGGCAATGACAAATCGGTAACAGAATTCGACTGGACCAGATTACATGACAGTCTACTTTCAAAAATAGGCAATAGCGACCCGTTTCCGGTTATTTCTGATCTGCACGATCCTTCAGACGGGCTTTACACTGGCAGCATATCGGAGAACCTTGCTGATATTTATCAGGATCTGAAGGATTTCATTGTAAATTACAGGACAGCCAACGAAGAAGTGATGAATGACGCTGTCTGGGAGGTGTTAATGAACTTTGAAGAATTCTGGGGTCAGAAACTGCTTAACTCTCTTATCGCTATTCATCGGGTTCTCTACTCTGAGGGAGATGAGTCCGACTCAAAAGAAACAGAAGAGGGAGATGAGACAGTTTAGCGAAGGTGTCACTGACGAGGATCTGCACAAACTTCCTGTTTCACAATTCTCAGGGCAGATTATACTTATTGACACTCTGGAGAAATTTTATCAAGCACTGCCTCAATTGCAAAAGGCCGCCTTGCTGGGTTTTGATACTGAAACAAAGCCATCATTTACAAAAGGAAGAAAGCACAAAGTCTCCCTTCTTCAGCTTGCCGACGATCACCATGCATGGCTGTTCAGGCTTAATATGATAGCACTGCCTGATGAATTGATTCATATTTTGTCTGACAATTCTGTAAAGAAAGTAGGTGTTGCGATCCATGATGATATAAAAGCGCTGCGTCATCTGAAATCGTTTGAAGCTGCAGGATTCACCGACCTGCAGAGTATTGTGGCTGATCATGGTATCAAACAGCTGGGACTGAGAAAACTGTCGGCCATCGTGCTGGGTTTCTCTATTTCAAAATCGCAGCAGGTGTCAAACTGGGAAGCCCCGGCCCTTACATGGCCGCAACAACTGTATGCTGCAACAGATGCATGGGTATGCCGCCGGATCTACCTGAGAATAAACGGCCATGACGGCTATTAGCAAATACAGACTTGATTAAAACATATATAACCCTTAAGAAGGGTAAGGAACAGTCAATAAGACGATACCATCCGTGGATATTTTCCGGCGCCATTGCCCGGATACAGGGTAGTCCGGTTGAGGGTGACCTTGTTGAAGTAAGAGCCTCTGATGATACTTTCCTAGCAGTGGGACACTGGTCGCCGGGGTCAATAGCTATCCGCATCTTATCATTTGTACCATGTTCTGCAGATAGAGATTTCTTCAGAAAAAAAATCAAAGATGCACTTCATTACAGACTCGAAACAGGCATTTCCGGGCGTAATGATACAAATGTCTGGCGCCTTATTCATGGTGAAGGAGACGGACTGCCTGGCCTGATAGTTGATATTTATGGAAATGTTGCTGTACTACAGGCACATACCGCCGGATTCTGGCATTTGCGTTTTATGATTGCGGAACTTGTTATGGAAGTAATGGATGGGAAGGTATCTGCCGTTTACGACAAGAGCGAAGGCACCCTGCCATTTATGGCAAATCTGGGAGCTGCGAATGGATATCTTGCAGGTAATCAGGTAGAAAATACAACAATTGTTACAGAAAATAACTATAAATTCAGGGTAAACTGGGCTGACGGACAGAAAACAGGTTTCTTTATAGATCAGCGTGATAACAGGGAGTTACTTTCGCGTTACAGCTCAGGCAGAAATGTTCTTAATATGTTTGGCTATACCGGTGGCTTCTCAGTCTATGCCATGAAGAATGCAGCTATGGTGCACACCGTTGACAGCTCAGCAGGAGCAGTGGCTCTGGCTAAGGAGAATGTCAACCTTAACTTTGGCGATGACACCCGTCATAAAGCAATAGCAGATGACGCATTCAGTTACCTTGCTTCCATGAAGAGAGATTACGATCTTATTGTTCTTGATCCGCCGGCATTTGCAAAGCACCAGAATGTGCTTACTAAAGCTCTTCAGGGATACAGGAGGCTTAACGCCGTTGCACTTGAAAGAATACGTCATGGTGGCATTATCTTTACTTTCTCTTGCTCACAGGTGGTCAGCCGCGACGATTTCAGACGCTCTGTCTTTGTAGCCGCAGCAAATACAGGTCGTTCAGTGAAGATCCTGCACCAGCTGGGACAGCCCGCTGATCATCCCGTTAATATTTATCATCCTGAAAGCGAGTATCTTAAAGGTCTTGTGTTATTTGTGGAATAAAAAGATGGAAGCAACAAAGAATATCATAATCATTGCAAAGAAGTTGCAGCTGCACGACTGGCAGATTGAGAACACAATAAGATTGCTGGATGATGGGGCTACCATTCCCTTCATAAGCCGATATCGCAAGGAAGTGACGGGAAGCCTTAATGAGGTCCAGCTTCTCGAGATACGTGACGAGTATGAGCGGTTGAAAGAGCTTGACAAAAGAAGAGAGGCAATTATAAAATCAATAGTGGAGCAGGAGAAAATGACTCCTGATCTACTTGGGAAACTTAATAACGCCCCGACAATGTCAGAGCTTGAGGATCTATATCTTCCCTACAAGCCTAAAAGGCGCACCAGGGCTACAATTGCGCGGGAGAAAGGTCTTGAACCTCTGGCGTTGTGGATAGTGGAACAGAAGCAGGGATCACCTGAAGATGAGGCTGAGAAATTCCTTACAGATGAAGTTACGTCAGCGGATGATGCCCTGGCAGGAGCACGGGATATTATTGCTGAGACGATAAGTGAGAGTGAACCGGTGCGTGCCGGGTTGCGCAGCCTGTATCAGCGTGATGCCATCATCAGCTCAAGGGTTATTAAAGGCAAAGAAGAGGAGGGAGTTAAATTCAGCGATTACTTTGACTGGTCAGAGCCCCTTCGCCGATGCCCTTCACACCGGCTGCTTGCTATGCGCCGGGGTGAAGAGGAAGGCTTCCTGAAGCTATCAATAAAGCCAAATGAAGAAGATGTCATTCAGATAATTGAGAAAATTCTTGTTAAGGCAAATAATGCCTCATCTCAGCAGGTAAAGATGTCATTAGCTGATAGCTGGGACCGTCTGCTGGCACCCTCGATGGAGACTGAATTCAGGAAGTTATCAAAGGAGAAGGCAGATGAGGAAGCCATACATGTCTTTGCGGATAACCTTCGGCAGCTGCTCCTTGCATCACCTCTTGGAGAGAAGAGTGTTCTGGCTCTTGACCCGGGCTACAGGACAGGCTGCAAGGTTGTTTGCCTTGACAGGCAGGGAGCATTCCTTCATAATGATACTATTTACCCTCATCCCCCTCAGAACGAGACGGCTAAGAGTGTAAGCAAACTGCTTTCTCTGATTGATAAATATAAGATTGAAGCGGTGGCAATAGGTAACGGTACAGCCAGCCGCGAAACAGAAGACTTTGTGAAACAGTATATTCCCTCAGACAGTGGAATAAAAGTATTTGTCGTAAGTGAGGCCGGGGCCTCCATTTACTCCGCATCTAAAATTGCACGTGATGAGTTT
>CAZGDJ010000137.1:4298-5249 GCA_964524635.1 uncultured Rikenella sp.
GGATGTCACTGTGCGTGGCGCAGTATCTATCGGGCGCCGCCTTATGGATCCACTGGCAGAACTTGTAAAAATAGATCCCAAATCAATAGGCGTCGGACAATATCAGCATGATGTAGATCAGACCAGGTTACAAAACTCTCTGGATACTGTGGTAATGTCATGTGTGAATGCAGTGGGAGTGGAGGTTAATACTGCGAGCCCTCACCTGCTAACCTATGTATCAGGACTTGGGCCACAGCTTGCACAGAATATTGTGGATTATCGTTCGCAGAATGGCCCGTTCAAATCAAGGAAAGAGTTGGCTAAGGTCAAGAGGATGGGAGAAAAAGCTTTTGAACAGAGTGCGGGATTCCTCAGGATAAGGAATGCTAAAAATCCTCTTGATACCTCGGCTGTGCACCCTGAAAGCTATTATATTGTTGAGAAGATGGCCAGTGATATGGGGTGCAGTGTAACTGACTTAATAACTGATGCAGAAAAGCGCAAAGCAATTAAACCTGAGAAATATGTGACACCTGCTATCGGGCTGCCAACACTGAAAGATATTATGCAGGAGCTGGCCAAGCCCGGTCGTGATCCCAGGTCTGTAATACAGGAATTCAGCTTTGCAGATATTCATTCAATTGAAGATGTGAAGGAAGGAATGGTAGTTCCGGGCATTGTGACCAATATTACAAAATTCGGGGCATTTGTGGATATTGGTGTTAAGCAGGATGGCCTGGTCCATATTTCACAGATGGCTGACAAATATGTTGAAGACCCATCTAAAGTAGTCAAACTGCATCAGCACGTTACTGTAAAAGTATTGAGTGTTGACCTGCAAAGGAAGAGGATACAGCTGACGATGCGGGGCATCGGATCAAAGAATTAAAAAAGAGGCTGATATTTTGCATATCAGCCTCTTCGCTAAAAACAGATTCGAAAAACTTTAGTAGAAAATCAGAAATCCAT
>CAZGDJ010000137.1:5273-7928 GCA_964524635.1 uncultured Rikenella sp.
GTGGATATTTTATTTCAGGTTTGCGGGGTATCATTTCATCACACATAGCTGCATTATATGCGAGCCATGCAGTAAAGATCGCATTATACTGCAGGTCCGGAAGCAGGAGCCGTTCCCACGTATCAGTGTTTGTGTGGTAGCCACGATCATACTCAATCTCATCCTGAATGAACTGAAAACCCGGAAGTCCAACGCGGTCAAAGCTCTGATGATCTGTTCCGCCTGTGTTCCTTATAGTGATGGTTGTCAGACCCATATCTTCGAAAGGTTTCATCCACTCTTCAAAAATGGGACGCACAAGGCTGTTCTCCTGAAGGTAGATACCCCTGTACCGACCAGTACCATTGTCCATATTGAAATAAACCGAGAACTTGCTGAAACCGGGTTTCTGTTGCTTAGCTTTTCCGTCATAAAGATATTTCTCAATATAACCTCTTGATCCATATAAACCCTGTTCCTCACCTCCCCACAAGGCAATACGGATTGTACGACGGGGTTTAACATCAAGTGACTTAAGTATTCGGATAGCCTCCATCATTACAATACAACCTGAAGCGTTATCAGCAGCTCCGCTGCCTCCATGCCATGAATCTATATGCGCGCCAAGCAATACTACCTGATCCTTTAGCTTGGGGTCAGTGCCTGGTATCTCGGCAATAACATTATACACCTTCTTCCCCTGAAGGAACTGGCTCTTAACCTCAACCTCAACCTCAACCTTTTCCCCGTGCTTAAGAAGTCGTTCCATACGCCCGTAAGCTTCCTGGGGGATACTTATCTGCGGAATAGGTTTATCACCCTTGCCATCATAGCTTGAACCTGATGATCGCGGGATATTGAACGGATTCCCGTTGCTGATAATCATACCTGCACCCTCTTCACGTAAGAAAGCGGATATTTTGTTACGTAACTCGTACATTGCCCTCCAGTCACCATTTTCCCTTCCGTAAATATAACGGTTTAAATCGGGCGCTTTGGCAAGCTCCTCAAGTTCTTTTTCATCGTACCTGTCAGCAATGGGTTTGTAGTTTACTTCATAAACGGCGTTTGAAGGAGTCATCACTATCTTGCCCTTTAGCTGTCCTTTGTACTTGTCAAAGTCCTCAGCCTTTTTAATGTCTACTAAAATCACTTCTCCCCTGAGTACGCCATTTGTGCCAGCTGTCCATGCAGTAGGTGTAACAGCAAAATTGACATAATAGGGAGCTACCATTGCTGCATAAGCTTTTGAGTAATCCCAGCCACCCTGCTGAAAATCAGCTGCTTCCTCTATCCTGACATCGGACAGGCCATATTTTGCCAATCGGACACGGGCTATTTCATTTGCACGATCCAGACCAGGCGAGCCTGTAAGCCTGTGACCTGCCAGGTCAGTCATGAGATACGCAAGCGTGTCAATATCTGATCCCCTTTGCCCTTGCTGCCTGATTTTGTATGCCATGGCAAGGTCAACGGAAGGTATCTGACTTAAAGCTGTTACGCTTACAGCAAGAAAAACGAGCGTGATACATAGATTTCTTATTGTCTTCATTTGGGGATTTTGTAAGAGAAGTATATCTGACTTTAAACATCATGATAAATATAAAGGCATAAATTTTAAACACGTTTAGCATTAACATTAATTAACTCTATTTTTGTGCTGTTAAGAGCAAATGATGATATACCCGGATTCTTTTGAGATCAAGATCGGATTTGACCGTATAAGAGAACAGATTATTTCATTGTGTATCAGCCCTTTGGGAATAAGACGGGTTGAGGCTATGAAGGTTTCATTCTCAAAGCAGGAAATAGCGCTCCGGCTATCTCTTGTATCCGAGTTTCAGCAGATTCTTCAGTTTGGTGAGCAGTTTCCGTCAGAGAATTACAATGACCCTGTATCAATGCTTGAGAAACTGCGTATCGAAGGAACATTCCCTGAACTTGAAGAGGTTGTAGCTCTGAGAGGATCTCTTGACGCTATAAGAAGAATATTATTGTTTTTTAAGAACAGGAAAGACGATAAATATCCTGAACTGAGGAAGTTATGTGCTGCAGTCAGCTATTATCCTTTTGTTGGTGAGGCTATTGACCGCATAATTGATAAAGAGGGTAAGGTCAGGGATGGAGCTTCGCCTGCATTGAAAGAAATACGTGCAAGGCTGGCTTCAAAAAATCTCGCTGCAGTAAGGAAGCTTCATTCCGTGCTGCGCCAGGCACAAAGTGATGGTATTGTTGATAAGGATGCCACCGTGGCAATACGTAACGGGCGGGGTGTGATACCTGTAAGCGCCTCAAACAAAAGAGGTATCAAGGGTTTTATTCATGATGAATCAGCAACTGGCAAAACAATTTTTATTGAACCTTCAGAAGTCGTTGAATTGAATAATGAAATCATTGAACTTGAGCATGAGGAGAAGAGGGAGATAGTCCGTATTCTCATTGCCCTTGCTGACCACATCAGGCCATATATTGACGATCTTGTTAATAATTTCGCCTTCCTTGCAGAGATTGATTTTATAAGGGCAAAAGCGCTATACGGGATAAGAATGAATTCCATAAAGCCTGCAATTGCTGACTCGCCTCATATAAGATGGATAAATGCTCGCCATCCGCTTCTGACAATGACATTTGCAAAAAGTGCAGGGAGGGAGGTAGTACCGCTCACCATCAGGCTTG
>CAZGDJ010000138.1:0-7924 GCA_964524635.1 uncultured Rikenella sp.
TTTCCTGTATTATTAGTAAATCATTTCTTCCGTGTCCCCGACCTGCCTTAGTGCTTCAGGAGGAATAGAAACAATTATCTGTTCACCGATTTTAAAATCCATCTCCTCCATCTCACGATGAGACAGATCAATATAGACGAAGTCGCCAATATTCACTGTAATCTCAAATCCTGTTGAGGAGGGTACAATATCATCAATAGTACCTCTTAAATTATTAAGCTGAATTCCCGCTGCCCCCTGGCGTGACAGAAGTATTTCACCGCTGCTTACGATCAGGATACCGAAAACCGGATAATCATTTCCCGGAAGCAGTCTGAGTTTAGTCCTGTTTTCTGTAATGCCGTACCATGATTTTCCTGACTTTATGAACGTCACCCTGAAGAAGTTTTTGATACCTGAATACCTTGCAACGAATCTGTTGACCGGGAAAGTAAAAACTTCCTCGGGTGTTCCTTCCTGAATGATTCTACCGTTATGTATCACACCAACCCTGTTTGCGAGGCTGATAGCGTCTTCAAAGTCATGTGTAACATGTATTATAGTCTGGCCCTGGCGGTTCAACCGACGTAAAATGCGGCGAATGCTGTCTTTAAGACTGGCATCAAGGGATCCCATAGGTTCATCAAGCAGCAATACCTCCGGTCGGGTGACAAGTGTGCGTGCTAAAGCTACGCGCTGTTTTTCGCCACCCGAGAGGAACAGTGGCTTTCGTTCCATAAGATGGCTGATATTCATATCGTTAGAGACTTCCTCAACTCGTCTGGATGCTTCCTTTTTTTCTACATTCTTTATCCTGAGGTGGTAGGCGATATTTTCCCTGACAGTAAAATGAGGGAAAAGGGCAAAGTCCTGAAAAACCAGTCCAATGTTCCTGTCCTGTACCTTTTTGTCAGTTATATCCTCGCCATTAAGAAAGATTTTCCCTTCATCAGGCAAAGAAAGACCACACAGAAGCTCAAGAAGCTGCGTTTTGCCGGCACCGGACCTTCCCAGAAGGACATAATAATCGCCTCGCTTTACCTTGATAGATATTTCCCTGAGAGTAAAGGCCTCCAGCTGTTTGCTTATTTTTTCAGTCTGTAACTTCATCTTCACTTCTTGGGATAATGTGTTTTTCTGTGGCTAAAGACCTGAAGAGGATAAAAAAGAACAAAGCCACGAGAATAAATATTATAGCAGCCGGTCTTGCATAGTCGATTCCATAAGCATTAAAGCGTTCATAAATAAGTACCGGAGCTATCATGGGATGGTAAGCAATAATAACCACAGCCCCGAATTCACTCATACCTCTTGCAAACATCATAATAAATCCGGAAACGATAGAACGCCATGCCAATGGCATTGAAATGGTAAAGAATATTCGTGCAGGTGAAGCGCCAAGTGTAAGTGCAGCTTTCTCAACCTGCTCAGGTACTGCAGCGAAACCGTCACGGGCAGCATTGATAAGAAACGGAAGACTCACAAAAGCCATTGCCAGTGCAATTCCGGCAATATTATTCACCAGAAGAATACCTATTTTTTCAGCCATGCCACCCAGCAGACCATCACGGGAGATGAATCCCAGCAGAGCAATACCGGCAGCTGTGTGGGGCAGCACAACAGGCAGGTCGATGATTCCCTGTACCACCCTCTTTAAAGGAAAGCTTTTACGTGCCATTATCCAGGCAAGCGGTATACCGCCAATTGCAAAGATGATTGTTGAAAAAAAAGCTATTGCAAGGGTAAGCCATACACTACGCTGAACTTCAGAATCTTTTGCTGATGTCATTACATCACCAAATGATGTGTCAATGAACATCCCTGCGAGAGGTGCAATGATAAACAGGAGCACCAGTGACGAGAGGATCATAATGATCCATCTGAAAAGGGAATTTCTATTCATTGTGAGACACAATATTCAAGGTATCCAAAACATATTGCTGAAGCATTTCTGGCACCTCAACTGATTGATCCTGTATTGCCGGCACCAGCGGTTCCTGGCCTGATTCAATAAAAATCCTGCGGCCTTCTTCGCTAAGCAGCAATTCAAAATATTTCAAAGCCAAATTCCTGTTTGGGGCTTCATCAAGCACAGTGCCTGAGTAGCTTATGTAATCACCTTTCACTTCAATCCGTGATCCTGGTTCAGATCCGGGAATCATATATGAACCAGTGACATAATTGCTGGCCATATTGATATCAGAAAGATTAATCTCATCAGGCAATTCAATATACTTTAATCCATGCTGTACTGCAACTGATTTGTACTGAAACATATAATCAATAACATCTGTCTGCAAGAGCGCAATCAGATCCACTTCCTTTGGTCTTATGTAATCACGGTTTTTGGCAAGGAGTGAGTCAGCCAGACCTGCCCTTCCAAAATACTTCTCAGCAAGCTGACAGGTAAAAACGGTGCGATATCCGCAGGGATCGGAATCAGGATCAGCTCTTCCGTAAATGACATCATCCCTTAGCAGAATATCCGGCCAATTATCTTCTCTAATAATACTGGAAAATTTTGATTCCGGGCGGTATCCAATCACCATTTCATTTGTAGCAAACTTTATATTCCATGAAGCATATTCAGGTATCAGCATCTTATCGATAACGAAATAGTCAGCAGAGAGAACTATATCACATGGTTTACCAAGCTCGGTCACCTTTCTTGCGGATGCAAGACTGCCTGCTGCTTCCGAAAAAACCCTTACTCCGGGATTGGCCTTTTCAAATGCCTCATTTAGTTTTTTGACCGGAATAGAAAGACTACCGGCATGGAAGATGATGATACTTTTTTCTTTGGTGCATCTGCAACAGTATAAAGAGAATAATATCAATAAAGGAAGGAATAAATATTTTTTCATCTGTGATCAGGGATGTCATTTATTCGGTTGAAGAATACTTTTGCTATGGTTTTCATAGCAATATCAGTCTCATAGTGGAGGTTTCTATATGCTATGAGCAATTGACGTCCTTCTGGCGAGATGTTAGTACGGCCACCAGAAGCACCACCACGGTGCTTCTCTGTCAGATTAAATCCCAGGTGCTGCTCTACATCCCGCAATTTACCCCAGGCTTTCCGATAGCTCATCTCAAGGTTGTTGGCAGCAGATGTGAGTGATCCGGTCTTTTCTATCTCAAGAAGAAGGCTGAAATCCTCACCATTTAGTACTTTCTCTTTAGATAAAGTCTCAAGCCAGATCTCATAATTGAGAAATATATCATAGTATGGAGAGTCTTTGTGGCCGGCCATTGCAATACTATTTATAAAGACATTTATAAGCAGCAGCTTCTTTCAGTTTCAGCTTGAATTTAGCATCTTTTGGTACCATAAATGTCTGAAAAGGCTCAAAGTTCTTCCACTTTGTTTCACCCGGAAGGAGGACAGTCATTATCCCTGAAATGACGGTCATATACTCAATTGTTGATGTTCCGAACTCATACTCACCTTCTTGCATGACACCGACAGTGGTATGTCCTTCTTCATTGTCAAGCACCATTGATTTTACATTACCTTCAAAATATTCATTTACTCTGATCATAGCATTAGCGTTAGGGTACAAAGCAAATGTAATCTTTTTGCATAACGGATGCAAAGGTGGAAGGCAAATGGGAAAGACAAAAGGAGAAGGCAGAAGGCAATAGGCAGAAGCTGATAAAAACAATATAATATATCACTCTATGGAGAGCTGAGGGTTTTTATGACGCATATTCTATATTTTTATACAATAAAATTGTGAGTCATGAAAACACCCAGGTATATAATTCTCTTAACAATAATGATAATGCTGACGCCATCTATATTAGCCCAGGATGGCGACAACAATGACCCATCCAGGTTTATAACCTCAATGTTCAGGAAAAAGACCGAAGAATGGCGGCAGGCTTTTAACAGCAAAAATGCGCAGAACCTTGTTCAGTTCTATTCTGAAGATGCCCAGTACATAGCTGCTGATGTTCCCGGCCTGGCTGCCGCAGGACGCGGGAAAGTGATATCCAGGCTGCAGAAAAGCATTGATGAAGGTTCACATATGGACTCGCTGGAGATACTATCTCTGGATATTTCAGATAATCTTGCTACTGTGTATTGCAAGTATCAGATGTCAGAAAAGGGTACAATCACTACTGGAAGAAACATTATGACACTGAGGAAATCGGGTCTTAAATGGGTTATCTTTTTGCATATGGTTGTTGAGTAGAGGATCCGGTATACATAAGGTCTTTTTTAATTGTCTGTAAATCAAACTAAAACTGCCTTACTCAACCTGTAACTCAATCCTCACTCCTCATAACTCACTTTCCGGAATCACTCCTGCTCAGTGCTTTTATCCTCCTCAGGTTTCTCTGAGGTGATATTCCCGAACCTGTCAACATAGGCGATCATATTGTCAAGGCCTCCACCCGGGGAGTTCTCGCGACGCAATTGTTTCTTCTGTTCTTTTTCCTTTCTTTTCTTAAGGCGCTTTTCAGTCTTTTGTTTTTTGATATAGCTGTTATTCGGTCCTGCCATAGCTCATTTCATTAATTTATAAAGGTAAGTGCTTTTCCGCAAACTCCGGCTCTCCCGGTACGGCCAATTCTATGGATATAACTCTCCATATCTTTTGGAGCCTGGAAATTGATTACATGTGAAACATTCGAAATATCAAGCCCCCTGGCTGCGACATCAGTAGCGACAAGAACCTGTATCTTACGGTTTTTAAAAGAGTCAAGTGCTTTGATCCGGTAATTTTGCGATTTATCACCGTGGATTTCGTCAACCCTGATACCTCCTTTGCGCAGGTCCTTACATATACGACTTACTCCTCTTTTTGTATCAGCGAATACAAGAACTTTTTCAAATGACTTATCGCGGACCATCTCAAGAAGAATGTCAATTTTCTTTTCACCTTCTTTTACAGTCACAATATTCTGATCAATAGTATCAGCACTTATATTCTCAGCTCTTATACGCACCTCGTACGGATCTTCCAGCAGCTCATTTATCAGTTGTTTCTGGCTTCTGTCTTCGGTGGCTGAGAAAAGAATAGTCTGTCTGCGGTTATTCATTCCTTCAACAAGCTTTAGAATTTCAGTGGCAAAACCCATATCAAGGAGCCTGTCAAACTCATCAAGCACGAGGATGGTGAATTTTCGTAAATCGAGAGCTCTCTGGCGGACCATATCTGCTATCCGGCCGGGGGTTCCGATGACAATGTGACTGGGTCTTCTCAGGTTACTAACGTCGCGTTGGACGCTCGTACCTCCTATCAGGCATGTGCTGTACAGCCTTAATCCTTGTGCTATGCTTTTAAACTCACTGTCAATCTGCATTGCCAGCTCACGTGTAGGTGAGACAATCAGGACCTGGAACAATATCTCCTTTTCAAGGAGGTTATTTATCAGCGGTATAAGAAAGGCTCCTGTCTTACCGGTGCCGGTTTGTGCCAGCCCCATAAGATTTTTACCTTTCAGAATAGCATCAATAGTTTTATCCTGTATTTCTGTAGGAGTAGTGTACCCTTTTTTCTGCAGATTACTTATTATGCTTCTATGAACGGGCAGCTCCTCGATGAGCCTGGAAGATCTATATTGTGTTTCTTCCCTGAATTCAGCTTTCTTGATAAAATGCTCCGGTTTTAAAGTTTTAGAGCTCTTCTTTTTGTTTTGTTGATTTCTGTTTCCTGTTGGTTTTTTGTAATCAAAATTCTTTTTCTCCCGTCTGCGGGATGATTTGTTATGTTCCATTATAAAAAAATTGGTAAATGCCTCTGAAATTACCATTAACCAAATATCTGTTCAAAAAGGGTAATGCTCCTTTGGCGAAAATTTTTTTAGCGTAAACTAGTGATTGTAGAAAGGATCTCTGTAAAAATCTATTTCAGGGAGAAATGCTCACTATACAGATCTAACTTATGCTTAAATCGGGTGCAAAGATATCAAATAATTGTGAAACACCCAAACATCCTGAAGAGTATGGGAAAACAACGGTTACAGCTTCTGTCAGGGTTTAATGAACTTAGATCTGAATCTTTCTTCAGAGAAGAGAATAGCTGTATTGATTAAACCAAGATGCGAATAAGCCTGTGGGAAATTACCCAGTAGTCTTTTTGTGGAGAAGTCAATGTCTTCACTGAAAAGACCAAGGTGATTTGAACATGAGAGCAAATTCTCAAAAATGCTTTTAGCTTCATCTTGCTGACCTGTTTCGAAGAGAGCCTGTATCAGCCAGAAAGTACATATAGTAAATGACGATGAAGGAGATCCAAAATCATCCGGATTCTTATAGCGATACAACAGGCCGTTCCTGAAAAGCTCCCTTTTTATCGCATCCACTGTCTTCCTGTATTTGCTATCATCAGGAGCAATAAATCCATATTGAGCCATAAGCAGAAGAGAAGCGTCGAGGTCAGAACTGCCATAAGACTGGGTGAATGTCTGCAGCTTCTCATTCCAGCCATTCTTTAATACATCTGCCCTTATATCATCGGCTGTGCCTCTCCAGTTTTCAAAATAGTATGACTTATTTAGCAACCCGGCTATTTTAGCTGCCCTGTCAAGAGTAACCCAACTCATCACTTTTGAGAACACAAAATGCTTTTCTTCATTCCTTATCTCCCAAATACCCTTGTCAGGTTTTTCCCACTGGGCAGATATTGTCCTTGAGATGTTTCGAACCACTTCCCAAATATCTTCAATTTCATCAAGTGTACCGGGGAAAAATTCATAGTACTGATGTATAACGTTGAGCAGGTATCCAAACACATCATTTTGCCTCTGGGGGAAAGCCGCATTTCCAATCCTCACCGGTTTTGAGTTTTCATATCCGGAAAGGTGAGGAAGGATAGATTCAGTAAGTTCCCTTTCACCTCGTATTCCATACATTATCTGAAAAGAATCATTTTTTGTTTTAAGGATCTTTTTTATATAGAAAATGAACCTTTTAGCGGCATTATAATGCCCCATTTTAAGAAGAGTATCTATTGACATCGAGGCATCGCGTAACCAGCAGAAGCGATAATCCCAGTTACGTACGTCTCCGATAGTCTCAGGAATGCTTGTTGTCAAAGCGGCAAGGACAGCACCTGTTGGCTGGAATGACATTATTTTCAATACAAGCAAACTTCTTATAATTTCTTCAGTGTACTTGTCGTATTTCTTTGACCTGTTTGTCCAGTTTAACCAATATACCTTGGTCCTCTGGTATTCAAGGTAAACCCTGTTAATATCTATCTCAATCAGTTTCTGGTTGTAAGAAAGAAGAATGTACTGGTGCTTCTTCAGGGTAATCTCTTTCCCGTTTATTATATCCGTTAATCTTAAACTTGAATAAAGGAAAATACAGTCAGTAGGATTCGTCAGTGAATAAGTTCTGATATGGTCATCCTCTATAACATGGGCAGCATCTTCCTTCGCATAATTAAACATCGGGTAATAGTTTACCTTTAATTTTGGGGATCCTGACAGGTACCTGATATAACGATATATTTCAGCAGGCGTAAAATAATCATTATCGGTAGTTTTGTACCGCGGCATGAAATCAATCACTTCAAAGGAGCCTTTTTCGGATGTAAAACCTGTGCACAAAACATTAGTGCGGTATAAATATTTCTGCTTAATCGTGTAACTATCATCAACAGAAAAGCTAAGAAATCCACCTTTATCCTTATCGAGAATCTTTGCGAAAATTGAGGGAGAATCAAAATCAGGAAGACAACACCAGTCTATACTTCCCTTGTCTGACACCAGGGCTCCGCTCCGGCAATTTCCTATTACGCCATAATTAAGGTTATCCATAATAGTTTTAAGTTTCTGCTTAGAAGGTTTAGTACAAAAAATAAAGCATAGTCAAGCAAATAGTGTTAAATTTTTGCAGAGCCTTTTGTACGCACCGCAGCGGAGCAGGCTTACGGTATCGGCGGTTTCGCGGGCAGGGCGCAATTTTTAAAAAGCGGTGTTGCGCCCG
>CAZGDJ010000139.1:0-7904 GCA_964524635.1 uncultured Rikenella sp.
CGTACTGCTCCCATATTGGCCGAGCTGACATGTGATGCATATATTCGCAATGAAAGAGGTATCACTCTTTTCCGTTTTACAGGGGTGAATGCTTTCTCTTTTCTTTTTTGTTCCGTTATAAGTCTTGACTCCATTTCACCGACAGATATCATAACATCTATTTTTCTTTCAGGTATGTCAATAAGGATCATGTCCCCGTCTTTTAGGAGGGCCAGCGGCCCGTCAGCTGCAGCTTCAGGTGAAACATGACCTACAGATAGTCCTGAAGTTCCTCCCGAAAACCGACCATCAGTGATAAGAGCACACTTACCGTCGAGTCCGGCTGATTTAAGAAATGATGTCGGATAAAGCATCTCCTGCATTCCAGGGCCGCCTGCCGGGCCCTCATACCTTATCACAACCACCTCACCTGCTTTAACAGAGCCATTAAGTATCCCCACGCATGCTTCTTCCTGAGATTCAAAGACCCGTGCCGGTCCGGAAAAAACAAGCTGCTCCAGCTTCACTCCTGCAGTTTTCACTACAGCTCCACGCGGTGCAATGTTTCCATATAGAACCGCCAGACCGCCGTCTTTGCTGTAAGCATTTTCAATACTCCTTATACAACCATTTTTACGGTCAGTATCATGACTGGCAAATACTTTGCTGTTTTCTCCGAAGGCGTAGCTGGTTTTACCGCCCGGAGAAGCCAGGAACAAATCTTTGTACTCTTTCTCAACTGTTGGCGACAGAATATTGCATCTGTCTGCCATTTCCTTCATGCTGTAATTGAACACATTTATTACAGAATCATTCAGAAGTGATGCCTTGCTCAACTCACCCATTATTGCCATAATACCACCGGCCCTGTGAACGTCTTCGACATGGTATACAGAGCTTGGGCTTACCTTGCAGATATTTGGAACCCGGCGTGAAAGCATGTCAATATCTTTCATTGTAAAAGCTACTCCGGCTTCATGTGCAACAGCAAGAAGATGAAGGACAGTATTGGTGGATCCTCCCATTGCAATATCGACAGTCATTGAGTTCATGACAGCATCCTTTGATGCTACAGAACGTGGAAGCACTCTGGTATTACCCTTGATATAGAATTCATTAGCTATTTCTGTGATTGCCTTTGCAGCGTCTAAGAACATTTTTTTTCTTAATGAATGTGAAGCCACCAGGGTGCCGTTGCCTGGCAGGGCAAGACCTAATGCTTCCGTAAGGCAATTCATGGAGTTAGCTGTAAACATACCGGCACACGATCCACAACCAGGGCAGGCTGACTGCTCAAGTTTTTCCACGGCAACTTCGTCTACAGAGCTATTACCGGCTGCAACCATAACATCAATAAGATCATGTTTCTTACCTTCAACGATCCCGGCCTCCATCGGACCACCTGACACAAACAGTGCAGGGATGTTGAGACGCATGGCTGCCATCAGCATACCCGGAGTGATCTTATCACAGTTTGAAATGCAAATCATTGCGTCAACACAATGCGCATTACACATATATTCTACGCTGTCAGCAATAATATCACGTGATGGCAGCGAATAAAGCATACCATTATGCCCCATTGCTATTCCATCATCAATTGCGATAGTATTGAATTCAGGAGCGAAGAAGCCAAGCCTCTCTATCTCTTCCCTGACAATCCTTCCGGCTTCATCCAGATGTCTATGGCCAGGGACCATACCGGTATAAGAATTTACGACTGCAATAATGGGCTTGCCAAAATGCTCATCCTTCATCCCGTTAGCACGCCACAGGCTCCTGGCTCCTGCCATAAGCCTGCCGCTAAATGCCTCTGAACTTCGTAACTCGTGTTTCATAACTACTAAAAAACCTTTCCTGTTACCGGAAAGGTCGTTTATATATATTATTCACCTTTCCTTCACTCATTGAATAAAAAGAACCAACAAAATCATTGTTATAAACCAAAAATGCATACTTTGACTATTTATAAAACCAAGAGGCCATCCTCTTCTGAGAATGGCCTCCTATATTTATACCTATACCATTCTCACTCTTGTCACCAAATTAAAAGGACAAGCACTAAGAGAATAATAATGGTAAATAATCTGTTCACGTTTTTAATTTATTGTGGCAAAAGTAGTAATAATAATCAATCTGGCAAACTTATTTCTTTAAATTTTTAACTTTTTTGCCAAAATAGTTAATGTCAATAATCCTGCCCGATTGATAAAGCAGTAATAATGACATAATTAGTGTATTCAATACACTTAGTTATTTACTTTGAAAATATTTAGAATTTTATTCAAATCGCTTCACATATCCATGGCAATACGGAAGTTTTCCGTTACGGAAGTAATAATCCTGGTGATATTCCTCTGCAGGATAAAACTCTGAAGCTTTTGTAACCTTAGTGGCTACTTTCAGCCCTTTTTCTTTAAGTATCCCAAGATATTTTTCTGCAAGTCTTTTCTGTTGGTCATTTTTGTAAAATATCTCCGACCGGTATTGCACTCCCATATCAGGTCCCTGATGATCGACATGGGTCGGATCATGAATTTCCAGGAAGAGCTTCAGCAGTCTCTCATAAGATGTCTTTCTGACATTATAAGTGACTCTTACAGTCTCGGCGTGTCCCGTCTTTCCCGTACATACCTGCTTATATGTGGGATTCTTAACATGACCCCCGGTATAACCTGATACCACAGCCTCCACACCTGGTTCTTTCTGCAGGAAATATTCCACTCCCCAGAAACAGCCTCCGGCAAAAAGTGCTGTGCCGTAATTACCCGGTTCAAGTTTCTCAGGAACGAAATCAAGTGAGATTGAATTGGTGCAGTAACGGGTGTTCTTAGGAGTGAAACCCTCTCCTGTAAATACATGTCCGAGATGTGCTCCGCATGAGGCACAAAGTATCTCCGTCCTCTGGCCATCAGCATCAATAATTCTTTTTACTGCTCCTTTTATCTCACTGTCAAAGCTTGGCCAACCGCAACCTGAATCAAATTTTGAATCTGAAATGAAAAGAGCATTGCCGCATCTCTTGCACAGATATGTACCAGCTTCATTGAATTTCTCAAAGGAACCGGTAAATGGAGACTCGGTTGATTTGTTGACAATTATACTGGTCTCCTTATCAGTGAGATCATTATAAAGTGTCTTGTCCTGAGATAAAAGGTCGTTTCCCATTGTTGTATATAATATAAGTAAGAAAGATAATCTGATTATAGTTTTCATGATAAACCTGTTTCCTTCAATAACAATCATGAAACCGCATAGTTTAAAAAAAAGTCACAATTAGCAAACCGTAAAATTATTATTTGGCACACAGATTGTATTTAAAAATTAAGATTATTTTTGTGACAGACTTAATGGCATTCAAAATGAAAAAATTTGTTGTTATAGTTGCTTTCGCTCTTCTGGCTGCCCTGGCACTTGGTTCCTGCAGTCATGAAGTATGCCCGGCATACAGGAGCTCAGCAGCAGACATACCTGAGAACGTAGGCTGAAAATCACAGTCTTTTTTCTACTACCCGGTTAAAGCGGCATCATGAATAAAAGGTTGTTGCAGGTTGCTTTATTTTTACTGGTATCTAACTCTCTTCTGTCACAGGGAGAGATTGATGATCAGGAGAATATCTTTTGGCGGAATGAAAGATCAGTTGGCGGAGTCCTTTATTCTGACGGCTGGGGATTCATGTTCAGGGATCTGAGGCAGGGAAAACCTTCCAACAGAACTTTTATCGAAGCCGGACTGGGATTTATAAAACACCCTAAAGAAATTAAAATCACTACCTATCCTTATTTAAGTTCAGGGGCATTTGTCTATGGTAAACTGAACTCCACCTTGACTGTTAAAGGAGGATTGGGATATGAGTATGAGATCTTTCAGAAACGCGATCTCGGGGGCGTATCAATCAGTTGGCACGGCAATGGCGGTTTAGCCCTTACCTTTGCCAAACCGATTTACTATGAAGTAATTGTCAAAATATCTAATGACACATACGGTCTGGAGGAAATTAAATTCAATTCTGACAGCATTCATCAGGCACTTGATATATTTGATAAAGCATCTTTCTTCAGAGGATTTAATGAGATAAAACTATACCCGGGCCTTTATGCCGGCACGGGGTTTATTTTTGAATTCAGCAGAAATGAGAAGATCACTCACTCGATAGAATTCGGCACTTCTTTCTCAGCCTACCTTTCAAAGATACCTATCATGTACTCTGAAAAAAACCAGCCTGACAATATCAACAAACAATTCTTCCCATCGCTCTATGTCAGTTACAGAATTGGCATGATACTCGATCCGCTTAAGCCCGGAAAATTTTTCCCCAATCTTATAAAACGTAAAGCGGAAGAATAATTTAAACCTTATTTTGACCTCTGCTATTTATTTTATACTTTTGTGTCTCATTTTAATAACCACATAAAGTATATATCACAATGGCAAAAATTAAAGTAGCTATCAACGGTTTCGGAAGGATTGGCCGTAACGTATTCAAGCTTGCTCTTGAAAGACCAAACATAGAGATTGTCGGCATAAATGACCTCACCGATACAAAAACTCTGGCACACCTGCTTAAATATGACTCAACACAAGGACAGTTTCACGGTGTGACCTATGATGAACAGAATATTATTGTTAACGGTAAAAAGATCAAGGTATCTGCCGAGAAGAGTCCGGCAACCATTCCGTGGGAAGTAATGCCTGATATCGTTATTGAATCAACCGGTATTTTCACTTCAAAAGAATCTCCAAAGGGTGGTTATGGCGATCATCTTAAAAACGGAGCCAAAAAGGTAATCCTTACTGTACCTGCCAAAGATGCAATTGATGCAATGATAGTGGTTGGTGTCAATGATGACCAGCTGAAACCGGAGCATCAGTGCATTTCAAATGCATCATGCACAACTAACTGTCTGGCCCCCGTAGCCAAAGTTCTTAATGATAATTTCGGTATAGAGATTGGTTATATGACAACCATCCACTCATATACAAATGACCAGAGGATTCTTGACCTTCCTCATAAGGATCTGCGCAGGGCAAGATCAGCAGCTTTATCACAGATACCGACAACCACTGGTGCTGCAAAAGCTGTAGGGAAAGTGATCCCTGAGCTGAAAGGAAAACTTGACGGTATTTCTGTCAGAGTTCCGACCCCCACCGGTTCACTTGTTGACCTTGTTGCCGTTCTTAAGAAAACTGCCACAAAGGAAGAGATAAATGCTGCGATGAAAAAAGCTGCTGAAGGTCCAATGAAAGGTATCCTTGAGTATACTGAAGATGAGATCGTTTCTGTTGATGTTATTCATAACCCTGCCTCATCAATTTTTGATGCGCAGAGCACCATGGTTAACGGCAATATGATCAAAGTTTTATCATGGTATGATAATGAATGGGGTTATTCAGCACGTTGCGTTGACCTGATTGAGAAGATTGCACACCTATAATAAATAATTCTCTCACCTTACAAAAAAACCGTTCGCCTGCCGGCGGACGGTTTTTATTTTATCTGAACCTGATATCAGGGGCCACTAAAGGACCATTTCAATAGCCATGTTTACTCCGGCCGAATCACGATAATGCTCGCCCAGCTCATGCATTGCTTCATCATCCTCTTCATAAAGCCAGGTAATGTTTATCCGGTATTGCGGCGATCTGTATTCATTGATCATTTTAAGAACATCACGCAATGATTTTGAAGAACCGCTGTTGATATATTCCAGAAAGATCACCACCCTGATCTGGTTAAACTTCTTAAGGTGATTGGCTATCCATCTTGTAAGAGGATCATAGACAAGCTCAGGTCTTTCCGTAATTGATCGTCCCGAGATTCGAAGAATATTTTCTTCCTGTTCATAACAGATTCTTGGAATATTCTTTGACCCTTCCTGTATTACTTCAATGCTCATTGAATGTTATAATTGACGACTTTCACATGTAATTATACTATTCGTACCTCAGAGCTTCTATCGGATCTACTCCGGACGCCTTGACGGCCGGAAAGTACCCTGACAGAATACCTACAATAAAGCATGCAGCAAAACCTCCCATAACCCATACCCACGGTATCACGAAACTGGAGCCCATGCCAAGCGATACAAGGTTACCCATTATAATTCCGGTTATAATACCCAGTAATCCTCCCATCTGACCAATTATAACCGACTCATAGAGAAACTGCTGTCGTATCACGCTTGTCTTTGCCCCGAGTGCTTTGCGCACACCTATCTCCCTCGTCCTTTCCGTTACAGAAACAAGCATTATATTCATCAGCCCTACCGCTGCACCGAAAAGAGTAATTATACCAATAATTGTTGCAGCCCAGGTAACATATTTTAAGTTTTCAAGCAGCATCTCAAGGATACTGTCGCTCTTCTGAATGTTAAAGTCTGACTCATCTCTTGCATCAAGGTTGCGAACAATACGAAAAATGCCTTCAGCTTCACTCGACAATATATCCATATGGGCCGGGTTCTGAGGCATGATAGTTATTGAATATGTAATATTTGGTCTTGAAAAGTATTGTCTTGCGGTAGATATCGGAATAATCGACAGGTTGTCACCGCTTTCAAAACTACTGCCTTTGCTTTTCAGAACACCAATAACATTAAGCTTAAGTCCTGACAGCCTTATCTCCTGGCCAATGGGGTCCATACCGGGAAAAAGAAACCGCACAATATCCTGTCCGATTATCGCCACATGACGGTTTCCTGCAATATCTTCGTGTGAGAAATTTCTGCCTGATTCCAGTTCGAAGCCTGAAACAGCAAGGTAATCATCATCTGATCCCAATATGTCTATGTTCGGATTTGTCTTCCTGTCATCATACCTCATGGTTGCCATTCCGGAAGCATTGAAACTTACTGAGACCCAGGCAGGCTCAACAAACCTTGTTTTAAACTCGGTAGCTTCGCGGTAGGATATATAGGAGTAATTCTTTGTCCGCATTTTCTGATTGCCCACCTGTACTCTCATTGAACGTGATGTGATGGAAAATGAATTGGCTCCCATCATGGTAAACTGGTTGGTCAGCGACCCCTTGATTCCATCAATCGCTGTAAGAATACCTACCAGGGCCATAATGCCGAACGCAATAATCGCCATCGTCAGGATCGCCCTGACCTTGTTCGACTTTATTGCCTTAAAGGCAACCCTTACATTCTCACCGAATAACGTCAGACTCTTCAAAACACTTCCTCCTCAAACATTAAGGACCTAAGATACATTTTTTATTCAATTCCATCAAAAGCATAAAAAAATGATTTTTAAAAATATATTTAACTTTATAGTTGTATAACTAAATAATTAGTTGTATCTTTGATTTGTTTAAAAGTCATATGTATGGAAATAAAAGAACTTACTAAGGCTGAAGAAGAGATAATGCAGATACTCTGGAAGCTTAAAAAGGGATTTGTTAAAGAGATCCTGGAAAAGTTTAAAGATCCTAAACCTGCATATTCAACTATCAGTACTATAATAAGGATTCTGCAGGAAAAAGGGTTTGTGGAATACAAAGCCTATGGGAGGACATACCAGTACTTCCCGGTCATAACAAAGGATGACTACAAAAAAGCACAGATGAGCAGTTTTGTTAAAGACTATTTTTCAAATTCATATCAGAAAATGGTTAGCTTTTTTGCGCAGGAGGAAGCTATCTCGGTTAAAGAGATGGAAGAGATAATGGAGCTGATGAAAAATGAAAAAAAGAATAAAAAGCATAGCAAATGAAAGGATTAATGATTTACTCAATTGAGAGCAGCATATGCCTGGCGCTTTTCTGGGTATTCTATGAAACGGCTTTAAGAAAAGACACACGGCATGAGCGAAACAGAGCCTTCCTGCTTATTTCGCTCGTATTATCATCTGTTATCCCGCTTTTAAGTTTCAGATTGTCATGGCTAAACTCCCTTATGCCACAGGGAGGATTTACCGAAAT
>CAZGDJ010000140.1:0-7903 GCA_964524635.1 uncultured Rikenella sp.
AATATCAAAAATATCAAGCAGTTCCTTGTCCCATTGTAATGTCCTGATATTAAGCAACATGGTGCGACTTGCATTGCTGGTGTCTGTTGCATGTATCTTTCCGCCAGTCAGATGGAACAAAAGCCATGTATCAATAGTTCCAAAGCACAGCTCACCTTTGTCTGCCTTTTCTCTGGCATCAGGAACATTATCAAGTATCCACTTAATCTTTGATGCTGAAAAGTATGCGTCAATTACCAGTCCGGTCTTTTCCCTTATGGTTTTTTCTTTTTTGTCTTTTCTCAGGGAGTCGCATAGTCTGCTTGTTCTCCTGTCCTGCCATACTATTGCGTTATGAACCGGTTTTCCTGTTTTTCTCTCCCAGACCAGAGTGGTTTCCCTTTGATTTGTTATTCCAATGGCAGCAATCTGATTAATGGTTATTCCCGCTCTTGATATCACCTCTTTTGCCGTAGCCAGCTGTGTTTCCCATATTTCCATGGGATCATGTTCTACCCATCCCGGTTGGGGAAAATATTGAGGGAATTCCTGCTGGGCCATTTCAATCAATGCCCCATTTTTATCAAAGAGTATTGAACGGCAACGGGTTGTACCCTGATCAAATGCTAAAATATATCTTTTCACATCAGGTTATTTTCCTGTCAGTTGTCTGAAGGTGTCTTCAAGACTTCCCTCCATCTTTTGGAGACTGAGCACTGTAAAGCCTTTTTCGACAGCAAAAGTAAATACAGCCGGACGTATATCTTCAGAGCTTTCAGAAACGAGAGTGTACTTGTTTTCTCCCTCGTAAATGGCTGAAGAGACACCCGGTAATTCAGCAAGTGCATTTACGTCAACAGGCCCATTGAACTCTACGGCAACAGTCAGCCTTTTCTGCCCTGAGCTTATTGATATTTCGTCTCTTGCACCATTGGCAACTATCTTTCCGTGATCAATGATAATAACCCTGTTGCAGATTGCTTCCACTTCCTGCATTATATGCGTTGAAAGCAACACGGTCTTTTCGCTTCCTATACCTGAGATAAGGTTACGGATCTCAATTATCTGGTTTGGATCCAGTCCTGTAGTGGCTTCATCAAGGATAAGTACGGAAGGGTCGTGTATAAGTGCCTGTGCTAATCCAACACGTTGACGATAGCCTTTAGATAGTGCTCCAATTTTTTTCCCCTGCTCAGATCCGAGGCCGGTTTTATCAATTGCCTGCATAATTGCCGCAGTTGATTTCTTCCCCATTTTATATATATCCGCAACATATTTCAGATATTCTCTGACGTACATCTCCGGATACAGAGGGTTGTTTTCGGGAAGGTAGCCTATCAGTCTTCGCATTTCAATAGCGCCGGGGCCGGTGGGGAGCCCGCATACAGATACTTCTCCGCTATCGGCTGCAATGAAGCCGGTGATGATCTTCATCATTGTCGATTTACCGGCACCGTTAGGGCCAATAAATCCTGCTATTTCTCCTTTTCTTATATCAAAAGAAACTCTGTCCAGTGCCTTTTGAGCGCCATAGAGTTTTGTTACATTACTAACAGAAATTGACATCAGGAAAGTTTCGAATTTCGAATCTCGAATTTCGAATTTCAAACAGGACTAATCCATTCGCAACTCGCAATTCGAAAATCGTGATTTATTCTATCCGTACATAAACTGCCCCAGGTTTGCGAAGGCTGATGTCGGGTTAACGCAGCATACGGGTATTTTAGAACTGTTGGCTATAATATACTGTTCTTTGGCTCCAACAACATAATCAGCAAAGGTGATGTCTTTGGTGGTCATGATAACGATAAGGTCTGCATTCATCTCCTGAGCTATTTCAAGAGTTCTTTCTCCAAGTTTATCAGCCGGCACGTCCCTGATCTCATATTCTATGTTATTCTGTATGAGCATTCTGACAGTAAAGTTAAGGTTCAGATTCGTCTTCTTTGCGAGGGACTCGTCTTTTCTTGTTGCTTTCAGAATATGGATCTTTGATTCAAAATACTTGCCCATGAATATTGCCATTGAGAGCTTTTCTTTTTCTTCGGAACGGAAGTCAACGGGGAAGACAATATCATGATATCTTTCCTGGTCAGGTGGAGGAGCCTGCACTACGATGAATGGAACTTTTGATTTGGTAATAACCTTGAGAGCCCAACTGCCTGTCAGTTTCTGCATCCCTACCATGCCATGGGTACCCATCACAACCAGTGAGGCGCCACGGTCATTGACAAATTCTGCAATCTGTTTGAATATTGTACCGCGTTGTACGTGTGTTTTAACTACAACGCCAAAATTTCTTGCCACTTCATTGGCTTTAATATTCATTGCGGCTTGTTTTGCCTTAACACCACCATCAGTCGTGATTTTCTCAACAATATGAAGAAGGCATATGTCATTATGGGTCATGCGGGAGATTTTTACAGCATGCTGGAGGGCATAATCGGCGACCGGTGTAAAATCCCATGGTACAACGATAATTTTATTGTCAACTTCCATAATCTGACTCTTTTCGGTTTTGAAACGTAAAATTACCCTTTTTCCTAAATATATCAAATAGACAGACTGCTTCGATTAAATATACTCAACTTCAGAAGATTCGCTTTTCGCACAAAAACAATGCCGAAAATGTTCATGACATAACAGGATGCCGAACTAATTGCTATTTTTGTCATTAATAAGAGTCAATTATTTATGAAAAGGAACAAAATAAAAGATCTGCTAGCCAGCCCCAGGGTCGGGGAAAAGGTTTTTGTACAAGGTTGGGTAAGAACAAAAAGAGAAATAAAGAATGTTGCATTCGTAGCAATAAATGACGGGTCAACCATAAATAATGTTCAGGTAGTTGTTGAACTCAATAAGTTCTCATCAGATCTTTTAAAGGATATTACAACAGGCGCCAGTGTAGGTGCTAAGGGTATACTTGTTGAATCCCAGGGGCAGGGGCAGCATGTTGAAATACAGGCATCTGACCTGGTTTTATATGGCAAATGCGATCCGGAGACCTACCCTTTGCAAAAGAAAGGGCATTCTATGGAATTTCTGCGTGACATAGCCTACCTCAGGTTTCGCACAAACACTTTTAGTGCTGTTTTCAGAATGAGGCACGCAATGTCTTTTGCAATACATAAATATTTTAACGACAGGGGTTTTTTCTACCTGCATACGCCGATCATTACAGGAAGTGATGCTGAGGGAGCCGGAGAGATGTTCAAGGTGACTACTCTTGACCTTGATAAAATACCGCACAATGAAGATGGATCGATTGATTTTACCAATGATTTCTTCGGTAAATCAACAAATCTCACGGTCTCAGGGCAGCTTGAGGGAGAGCTGGGAGCACTGGCACTGGGGGAGATATATACTTTTGGACCCACTTTCAGAGCTGAGAATTCGAACACCCCACGGCATCTTGCTGAGTTTTGGATGATAGAGCCGGAAATGGCCTTCTGGGACCTGAATGATAATATGGATCTGGCAGAAGATTTTCTGAAGTATCTTATAAAATATGCTCTTGAAAATTGCCGTGAAGATCTTGCCTTCCTCAATAAAATGATTGATAAAGAGCTTATTTCAAGGCTTGAGTTTGTTGTTGCCAATGATTTTGTGCGTCTGCCATATACCGAGGCAATAAAGATCCTTGAGGCGGCTGACCGCCAATGGGAATATCCCATTGGCTGGGGAAGGGATCTGCAGGCTGAACACGAGAGGCATCTTGTTGAGAAACACTTTAAAAAACCAGTCATACTGACAGACTATCCAAAAGATATTAAAGCTTTCTATATGAAGCAAAACGATGATGGCAGGACTGTCAGGGCAATGGATGTTCTTTTCCCTGGAATAGGAGAAATTATCGGAGGATCACAAAGGGAAGAAGATCTCGAAAAGCTCACCCAGAGAATTATTGAGTTACACCTGCCGCAAAAAGACCTGTGGTGGTATCTTGACACACGCAGGTTCGGGACAGTGCCGCATTCAGGCTTTGGTCTTGGTTTTGAAAGGCTTATTCTTTTTATGACAGGCATGTCAAATATTCGCGACGTAATACCATTCCCGCGTACCCCTCGTAATGCGGAGTTCTAAAGAAACGGACATTTAAGGGTCATGCTTAACCAGAAGCTACAGCAAAAACTGCTTCAGAAACTGTCACCTCAGCAGATACAGATGATAAAACTGCTGGAGGTACCTGCTATGCAGCTTGAGCAAAGGATAAAGAAGGAGTTGGAAGAGAATCCTGCCCTGGAAGAGGGAGAAGAAGATGATGAGGCAAGAGGCGAAGATGACGAAATTAATGAAGAGCAGAACGATTCTGAACAGGATGAATTCTCTTTAGACGACTATCTAAATGATGAAGACGTACCCGATTATCGTCTGCAGGTTAATAACGTCTCAAAAGATGAAGAGAGAAAAGAAGAGATCCCTTTTTCTTCAGGCTCGTCATTTCAGGAGAACCTGGTTTCGCAATTTAATCTCAGAGTCTCAACTGAGAGAGAGCAGATTCTGGGCGAATATGTAATTGGCAATATTGACGAAGACGGATACCTGCGCAGAGAGGTTGACAACATGGTTGATGACCTTGCATTTCTGCAAAACATAACTACTGATGTTGATGAGCTTGACAATATCCTGAAGGTTATTCAGGATCTGGAACCGGCGGGAGTGGGAGCGCGTGATCTTCGTGAGTGCCTTCTTCTGCAGCTTGAGAAGAAAGATCAAACAATACCTTCAGTGGTACTTGCCACTACTGTTATCAGAGATTTTTTTGAGGAGTTTTCACGACGTCACTATGAAAAGATCATGTCACGCCTTCTTATTGGCGAAGATGAGATGAAGGGTGTGGTTGATGAAGTCTTAAAACTTAATCCTAAGCCTGGCGGGTCAATAAGCGATCCATTTAATAAATCAGCACAGCAAATCATTCCGGATTTTATTCTTGATCAGACAGATAACGTATTGGAGCTAAGTCTCAATAACCGCAACATTCCGGAGCTCAGGATTAGTAAGGGTTATAGTGAAATGCTGGAGACCTATTCGCGTGATAAAGCTACCAATAAGCAGAACCGTGACGCGGTTTTGTTTGTAAAGCAGAAACTTGATGCTGCTAAATGGTTTATTGATGCCATGAAGCAGCGGCAGAATACGCTTCTCCTGACCATGAATGCCATTCTTGAGTACCAGAAAGAATACTTTGCAGAGGGAGATGACACCAAGCTGAGGCCTATGATATTAAAAGATGTTGCTGAAATGACAGGTCTTGACATATCAACAATATCACGTGTGGCTAACAGCAAATATATTCAGACACACTTTGGAATTTATCCGCTGAAATTCTTCTTTTCTGAAGGGATGCAGACGGAAAACGGCGATGAAGTGTCAACGCGCGAGATAAAACGTATACTGCAGGAATGTCTTGGGAATGAAGATAAACGCAAGCCTTTGACTGATGAAAAGCTTACAGAAATTCTGCAGGAGAAGGGATACCAGATAGCCCGTCGTACGGTTGCCAAATACCGTGAACAATTGAATATTCCTGTTGCACGGATGCGGAAGGAGATAAAATGATAGCAGAAAGGAGTGGATGGTTGGCAAGAACAGCTAAAGCATTTTCCGTGCTGTTTCATCCCATATTCATTCCTCTGTATGGATTATTGCTGATATACAATATTCCGACTCTTCTCTCATTTATGCCACGTGAGCTGAAAAAAGTCATTTTGGTATTGGTGGTAGCTGACAATATCTTATTACCACTTTCAATTGTAACGTTGCTTTATTCAAGAGGCACGCTAAAAACCATAGAGGCCAAAGAGAGAAATGAGAGGGTATTGCTGCTTGCCTTCTGCCTGTTGATGTACTGCATCACAGCATTCATGCTGCTAAAAATGCCTGTTGCCAGTTTATTCAAAGCGTACTTTCTTTCAGTTGCCATAGTAACACTGGCATCTCTCATAATCAGTATTTTCTACAGGATATCACTTCATTCCGTTGGAATAGGAGGACTTATTGCTCTTATGGTGTGCCTGATCATGATCTTTAATGTCGTTTCGATGGTTTATATAGCTGTATTATTGCTGGTTTCAGGGGCAGTTTTATCCTCAAGGCTTTTCCTTGAAGAGCATAAACCGGCAGAAGTATGGCTTGGGCTATTAACTGGTACGGTTGTCACAGGCTTATCGCTGCTTATCTTTCTCACATAAAAGCCCGAGAGCTTTTTTAAATAATGGTGAGCCGTCAGGATATCCTGTACCGGTAATACCCGGGCATTTGTCAATGTATTTTTTAATATTATCAATATCCTTCTGTTTCAAAGAGAAGAATCCATTCTTATTGTCCAGATATCTTCCCAGATATTCCTGTTCTGTCTGACCGGGAGTAGGAATGAGCACAGCATTTTTCTTCAGGGATAATAATTCCATTATTGTAGTATACCCTGACCTGCATATGACCATATTGCAGTTCAGTATATATTTTTTCATTGTCTCGGTATCAGGATTTGTTACAACAAGGATTCTTTTGTCAGGATTTTGTATTCCGGAGATCTCTTTGCCACTCAGAATGACAAGGTTCAATCCGGCAGTTGCTGAAATAACCCTTTTCATAAGTATGGTGCTTTGCGGCTCTGGACCTGACAAAATGAGGCATTGATAGGGACAGGTAATATTTTCAGGCGGCAGTACCGGGCCGATATGGCTGAATCTGGAAAGCGGTCCGCAAAAAATTGTATGAGGAGGTAGTTTTATGCCATGTGAGAGCCTTCCTGATATGTCAGGCTGGTCTGGATAATCAGGTATCAGGCACATGTCGAACCTGCCAATAATTTTCCTTTGGAGCCACATTCCGATGAATTCCAGAAAGCGAAAGGGAGCAGGAAAAGGTATTCTCAGCATGTGTGTTACATATACTGAAAACACCTTTTTATGGTAGAACCCGAATCTATTGTCAGATATTATTATGTCAGGCACATATTCAGAATTCAGTTTTTTGAGCTCATGGTGCTCCCTGATTGAGGCAATAATAATGCGTGGAAGTCGAAGCAGTATGTTTATGTATTGTGGAAGGAAGGAAGAATAATACATATGAATCCCGGGGGATTCTATAATTGAAATGCCCTGTAATTCTTTTTCTACCATAGCCCTTGTTCCTGGATCAACTGCAAAGATCACTTCATGACCTCTTTCCTGAAGTTCTCTGGCGAGAGGGATCATGCGGCCGGCATGGCCAAAGCCCCAGTTTAAAGGGCTTATAATTATTCTCCGGCGTTCCATTACGATCACCCTGATACAGAAGCTGAAATACCTGCACCTTCAACACGTGAAGCAATGGTCTTAAGTTCTGAAACCGGTACTTTATGAAGCTTATTTCCTAGGGGAGTATCACGTGCAATAGTGTATAACATTACTGACTGTGGCATGAGTTCTTTCACCTTTTCCAGCCAGGCGTTTACCTCTTCAGGGGTTGTATTATCTATGATTTTTCCATTACACACCCCCCTGACAAACATAGTCTGAATAATGAACTTTGCATCAAAAAGCTTCATGTTGTCAATTACCTTATGAAGATCATAGGATCTTCCAGGCTGATTCAGAGTTTTTATTGTTGCCGGGAAAACAGAATCAAGTTTCAGGATGTTCATGTCAATCTTCATCAGAGCCTCCCGTATCTTCCTGCGATGGATGGTTGAACCATTTGAAAGCACAGAAATCCTTGTATCAGGAAAGAATTCATTCCTGATTTTGATAGTATCATCAATTATGTCTGCAAAATCAGGATGCATTGTCGGTTCTCCGTTGCCGGCATAGGTTATGACATCAGGATGTTCACCCGTTCTCTTCATTTCCGAAAGGCGTGCATGGAGCGCATCATATACTTCAGTACGTGATGGCAGTCCGGATCCTTTGCGCCGTGGTGTCCACCCGCATTCGCAATA
>CAZGDJ010000141.1:0-7877 GCA_964524635.1 uncultured Rikenella sp.
CTCGTTTTGTATTTGGCGGGGAACAGGAACACGGCAACCGTGCCGGAACGGAGAATGTCGCTGGTATTGTGGCTGCTGGTTTCGCACTCGAAGAAAGTGTTGCCGCTATGCCTGAAATCACTAAACGGATGCAAAAAATGGTTAAACTAACTGTTGAAGGGCTTCGTGCTAAGATACCTGGCGTCCGGATTAACGGCGATACCAAGAACCGGCTGCCTGGAATTATTAACTTAGGTATAGATGGCGTGTCAGGTGAAGCATTGATGCATTTACTTGATTTAAAAGGAATTTGTGTTTCTACAGGCTCAGCATGCAGAACAGGTATAGATCAACCCTCACATGTGCTAATGGCATTAGGGTTATCTGAAAAACAAGCAAAATCCGCGATTCGTATTTCGTACGGTAAGTACAACACTATAGAGGAAGCAGATGCAATCGTGAACTCAATTTGTGATGCTTTTAGTAAAATTGCAAGAACAAAAAACTAACTTCTACTTTAACAATAAAAATTTTTTAAAACGTCAGGTGAATTAAGAGAACGTCCTGAAGTTATTACGCCAAAAGCTGATATTCCTTTTCCCTCATACCGCCTTCACATTATTTAATAGCCATAACGATTTTCAAATAATTTAAATGCCTTTGAAATCTCTTTTCTAAACAATAAAGAATTGCCTTGATGTTTCAAATATTTTTTTCTTCCTTCTGATGTTTTATAAAAATTCCTAGGGTCAACTTCACTTTTGGGAAGCATTTTCATGTAAACTTTATAGCGTTGTTTTGCATACTTAATTATTCCATTTCTGTACTCAGATTTATCGATAAATTCTAGCCATACACGCCAAGTTCCTGAATATTGGCTCGCCTTCCAATACTGAAGCTGATGATAAATATCAACCATGACATATGGGAATACAAATGGATAAAATTCGGCCTGCGCCTTATTCAATTCATAATAAAAATAGCGATCCATTAAAAAACGGAGGTTCCAACTTTCGATATAATTAAATACAATATGATCAGTATTATTTGGTAAAGCTTTTTTGATTTGCTTTTCGGGAAATGCTTCTTCATATCTTTTTTCTTCTTCAAAATATGATTCTATACCGCCGGATATTCCCTCATCTGGCTTTTTATAATTACAGAAATGGTAATTATACGCAAGTTTAGCCATAAAAATATTATTGGGACTTGAAACCTTGCCGTGTTCAGTACGCTTACGGAAATATTGATACTTCGTGCCAAGCTCATCAATTCTGTTATTTAACATTACCTGTCGTGGATCAGTCGAACGCAAATCGGATGCTTTGATTTTATTTTGCGAATTCAGAGCAGAAATAATGTCAATACTTCGTTTATATGTTTCCGAATCTTCATAGGGCAAACGATAAATTCTAACAAGAATTTTTGCAGTATTATTTATATTACGATTTTCGTCATATGCTTTATAAAGCTGAGTGATTGTTTGCGCACCATTAACTATTTGCGGATTTCGGATTATGACTTTTAAACTTTGTTTATCAAGATAAAGCCAATCAACAAATAAAATAATTCCATTATGCTTGTACCAAAATAAACTGGATTCTTTTTTGTAGCTTGAGCGAAGAGCTTTATTAATAGCGGTATCTCCAACAGATTCTCGTACATTTTTTTGGAGAAAGGATTGGATTTGTTCTGAACTATTAAACCAGGACAAAATATTTGTTGCTTTTATATTACATACTATTGCTTCAATATTATTATGATCCTTATTGACGATCATATATTCGTCTGGCTCAATACTTAATTCACGTTTCCCTGTGTGTGGAACATAACCGTGTTTGACATCATAAATGACACCTTCCAAGGCGTAACGGTCAATAAAATTTATCTCCGCACTTATTTTAAACCCATTCTTTTTAATAACCTCATCAAGATATCTTTGTGCTTCCAGCTTTGTATTTTCAGATACTTCATTGGTGGTAAGCCAAACAATCTCTAAATAATTATCTTCTTTATCAAGCGCTCTGCGGAGTCCGTTTATGAATTCCTCAGCACCCTTGTTTGTATTTTTGCCAATAATTGTTTTTTCAATTTTTTGAATTTCATTGGTGATATTCTTAAGATTTTCTTTCTGAGATTTGCAGTGATATTTAGATTGAATAATATAAAACGTATTTCTTTCATTAAAACAGTAATCAATGCCACCATCATAACTGCCATCGACACTGTAATTGGAAAAATCTTTTTTTTCTATTTTAAAACGAGAATAAATATAAAACCATGTGAGGTTTAATGTCCTGTCAACATCACTTTTTATTTTTTCAATTTCTGCCTGAAATGAAGAAAAGTCTTCTGGTTCTATTGTTTTAAGATTCATAATTATTTTATATTATTTTAAAAGTATATTTTTCGAGACATTTTTGCGGCAAAGTATACGAAGAAGGATTATGTATGTCAAGGGAATCTCCTATATAATCGGTACTTATCCTTTTACTATTCATCGTCTTTATCAACATCGTAGACGTATACTCTAAGGACACCTTCAATTGTAGAATCGTCAAACCAGAAATCAATTTCGTCTTCACTAAAGTCATAACGCAGGTCATAGGTAATCTCTTTTTCGAGTAATTTCTTTTCCTTAGATGTCAGAGCTTTTCCATCCGTACGGGAAACCCAAAATTGATTATATCCGCAAGTCTTGTATTTTGACCAAGGATGATTGTACAAGTCTGCAAGATCAAGACCAGCACCGAACTTTTTCGACACCAATATACGGGCAAAAGCTTTACTACCTAACTCAAATGTGAATGCATATTTTGCATTACGCGCATCGGCAGGGTTATATTTCTGCATTGTTAGGAACTCATCATACGATACCCCATCAATCTGCATATAAGCACAGCAAGCCGCAACCATAAGAATAGTGCCTTCCAGCAGGAGTTTCGGCTTGTCTGATAGGTTCATCTCCTGTAGATGCTTGCTAAACAAAGCAAAGTTATCCGCTTTCGCGTCACGGCGGAATTCGCGTTCCCATTCCTTGAAATTATTTATCGGCATTTATTGATCCTTTATAGCAATCTACTAATTTAGTAATTTTTGATTTTATTCCCTTTACTAACCAGTCCGGTTTTATGAGAGTTGCCTCTTCGCCAAAGGAAAGCAGCCAGCTGAGTAATTCTGGCTCTGAGGATGCCGTAAACTTCAAGATGATTTTATTTTTGCCTTTTTTAATGATTTTCTGATCAGGACTCCATATTCGCTCCGCCACGTAAGCGGCAGACCAGCCAGTAAAGGCCACTTCCACTTCAAATACATCATCCTTGATAACACCGAAATGCTGATTGAATGTTTTCTCAAAATCAAATTTGTCAGGTTGAAATTTAATATCAGTCATTTCAACTGATTTCATACGGTGAACAGCCAGAAGTGGATCAAATTTTGGCGTTCGATATGGTTTTCCTGGCTCCTTGGCTTTTTGCGCGTGGAGATAAACCGCGTCATGATAGGAAAATAATTTCAAAGGTTTTATGTGAAATGTTTTTGGATTTGGTGAATCGATAGCCTGATAGGTCAGTTTGCAGACCTTTTGTTTTTCCATCGCCTCAATCAATGTGTGGATTATTTGATGTTTGGACGTGTAATCAATGGTGCCGGGACGAAAAGCGGTAAAATGGCATTCGCCAACATGTTTTCCGTCAGCAAGAACGGCCTTGCTTTTAAAAATTGCCTGAGTTGCTTCTTCATATAGCTTTTTCCCGATAAGATACTGCGTGAATGATTTGCACATTAACAGAGATTGCAATTCCACATCTGACAGAGGGATACTTTTGAGGGAGGCAACAGGTTTTTTTATCCGGTAAAAGCTTCTGTTTCCCTCTTTTGTTTCTTCAATATTAACACCATACGATTTCCGGATATTATCAAGCAATCTAAGAACCGTCTGTTTGGAACAATCCAGCATCTGAGCAAGTTCCGTAAGTGAATGACGCTCCCCGGAAAAAAGAAGACGCACAAATAAGCCGATGAGTTTTTCGCCATAACTTTTATAAAGATCAAATTTTTCGGGCATAGTATCTCCGTATAAGCAGCACTCATGAAATTATGTTATTTGATAACATAACTCATCGAAACAGTTATGTAAATATAAAAAATAAAAATCGTGCCGCAATATGGAACGATATCGTGAAATATTGTCTTTGTCTGAAACACTTCATTCTACGATGTCAGATTATATCAATATTTAGGACAAGTTCATGAATGCAACGCAATTAAAATTAGTAGTAGATAAATCAAATGAGTTATTTGCAAAACTTAAAATGAAATATCCTGGCCTGAATGGCTATCTAGTTTTTTCGTCTCCTTATGGACAATGCGAATTGACCACTAATGCAGCCGATATATTGAAATCTTTCCCGCTAATGATTGTTGATAGTAAACAAAAGGTGAAAGGGCTACAACTTTGGCAAAAAATTAACGACATAGAAGCGGAGAATAAAAAAAACGTCGGCAATCCGAAGTCTTCCGAGAAATTCAGACTTCAGTTGGATGATACTGTCAAAAACATGGAGGTAGATGAGGACACTTTTGTAGAAATTCGTTTCAAGGGAACTGATTATGATATGATTTTTGCACTTCAGAAAGATGCACTGATATCTCAGGAACACACGCCACAAACAAAAGCATCAATCAGGATAGTGCTTGGCGTACTTAGAGATTTGCAATAATTATAATGTCCTTATTGACCTGGGCATAGGAGCTTTTGCTTTTGGACAGGTCTATGTTGCTTTAAGTCGATGCCGTTCCATTGAAGGATTTCGCCTTGCCCGTCCAATTAAGGAAACGGATGTTAAAAGCGATCCTATGATCAGGCAGTTTTATTTATCCTTGGAGTCAAAGCGTTCTCTTAGGATTGAAAATACCTTCCTTGTTTTTAACCAAAGCAAGAATGAGAGGTGTTAAAAGCAGAAGGAATGCCAATAAGGCATATCTCACAGATCTTCGCTTTTCTGCAGTTTTTTCTTCAGGAGACACAAAACAAAAAAGATTAACTATGAATAAGATAGAAAGAGATATTTTTGTAGTAAGCGCTATTAACGCAAATAAAATATTATTATTGTCTTGATAAGTGCGAAAGGCAATCCATACAAACAAGAATAATCCGACAACGACGATAAATGTATATGCAATTGACATATGATCTGCAAAAAAAATTGAAAGTAAATACATTAGAATATAAGGTGTCAATATTATTAAAAAGACTAAGCCCAAGTCATTATAGTCTCTAAATACAGTTATTTTCTTCTTGAATCCCAGAAATATTCCAGCAATAATAATTATAATCAGTACAATAAGACTATAAACATTGAATATATAGCCAGTCCATGTATGAGCATTTGTTCCCATTGATTAAACTTCCTTTCGCAGTCTAATTAATAGGGAGTCATTTTTATATGTCAAGAAAAATATACCGATAAATATGTTGACAAAAATATTTTAGGCCTCGTTTTTTTATATTATCTTGACATAAAAGATTTGATTTCTTCATAACTTGTAACAATCAAAAAAACTTTCCAGCAACATTTCTTCCTGCCTAATTAAATTCGTTAAATAATACAAATCATGCCGTAATATGGAACGATTATGTTAGATAATACATTCACTGTAATAATTAATAAATTTACAATTGTAGGATTAAATCATTGTTAGGATGAACTCATGAATTTAGATGACAGTGCATTGTTTGCCCTGGAATTTTCCAGTCAACATGTTTCCAGTGCTTTAGGATTTAGAAACAGGGGCTCCTCAAAATATGCGCTTGATAAGTATCAAGAAGCTATCACAGATTATAATCGTTCAATAAAACTTGATCCGGATTGTTCGGCTTCTTTTATTTGCAGAGCTCGAGCATTTTTGAAAACAGGTTGTCTGAATGAAGCATTCAATGATGCGGTTCATGCTTATGAAATAATAAAAAATGCTGATTCTCCAGAAAATTATATAAGGCTTGCCATGATTTTTGAGGAATGTAAAAGATACGACTTTATAATTAATTGCATTAATCAATATCTTTCCCATATAAATGACCTGAAATACTATTTTGACGAAGATGGAGATTTGTGGGTTAGCAGGAATGATTATAAATCAACAAGTTTTTGCACAACAGGAAATATTATCCAAAAAGAATGGTTGATTGATGCGGAAGAGATACTGAATCGAATTCAAAATCAATATGAATCAGATGATAAGCAGCAAAACCTATTTCCATGTTCAATAATCGAGGAACTGAAAAAGGATACATCTATCGCTAAAGAAAATATTAATAAATCAATAGAGAAAATCAAGGTCCGGATCAATGATTAAGACATGCAAAGTAGAAGTAGGAAGAGATTATAGATGCCCGTTCTGTCCGGACCATGAGGACGAGTGTTACTTGATTTGGGAAGGACTTATCGAAACACCAATTTGTGATGTCTGCAGTTATGAATTAGGTTGTTTTCTTTTAACTCCTCCTGACGAAGACATATGGTTTGGATTCGATTTACACTCAATAGAAAAATCAATACTGGAAAAGATCACCGGGAAATCCATATATGAATTGCAAATGTCCTATTTATTGAATGATTTAGATTCCTATCGTTGCTTTAAAAACTATGACGTGGAGATACGTTATTATAATATACAGGGATGGAGTAATGACGAAATGAAACAATTCATGAGACAGCAAAAGCGGGGCTGGGTTCAATGTTTTCGTCATAGAAAAAAACTGATTAGGAAGTTAATTAGATTGCAAGATAAAATTCAAATAGGTAATATATATGAAGAAGTTTTGTGTGGATGGCGTGAGGCTCGTCATATAAATACGGAGAGAAATTGCAAATGAAAGAAGCTGATCAGTGGATCGGTGTAGACCTTGATGGAACGCTGGCCGAATACAATGACTGGATTGATATTAAACACATCGGCAAGCCAATACCGCTAATGATTGAAAGGGTAAAAAGTTGGATTGCCGAAGGAAAAAAAGTCAAAATATTTACCGCTAGAGTAACTGAAGGATCTGAGGCAATCAGGTATATTCATGAGTGGCTTGCAACACAAGGGCTGCCTGAACTTGAAGTTACCAATGTAAAAGACTTCGATATGGTTGAGCTTTGGGATGATCGCTGTATTCGCGTGGAGACGAATACCGGTAGGCTTCGATAAGTGGTGAGTAGACGAAGGGTGTAAGGATTAGGAATTTAGACCATTGCTAAGAAAGGATAACAGTATTGCTAATGCAAGTCTGTATACACCGTGGAGCTAAAGAGATAGGTGGAAGTTGCGTTGAAGTTGTTTCCAATGGTAAACGACTGATAATCGATCTCGGCTTACCTCTTGATGCAGAAAAGAATGACAAAAAATATTTACCTGATATTTCGGGTTTTGATGGCAATGATGATTCGCTTTTAGCGATACTGATCTCGCATCCTCATATAGATCATTTCGGGTTGCTGGCTCATATCAGCAGTAAGATACCTATAATAATGGGCGCTCATGCTCGTAGAATATTAACTCAAGCATCCCGTTTTTTACCAGGCAATTGGCCAGTACCCGCCGATGGCTTGGATCTGAAATCAGAAATACCTTTTGAACTTGGACCTTTCAAAATCACTCCCTTTTTAATTGACCATTCAGGATATGATGCTTATTCAATAATGATTGAATCCGCAGGCAAACGTCTATTTTATAGTGGCGATTTCAGGATGCATGGACGTAAGGCAAACTTAACAAAAAAATTAATTGCTAATCCACCAAAGAATATTGACGTTCTATTATTAGAAGGATCGACACTCGGCAGAATAAAGAATCATGAATTATTCCCAACCGAAGCTGAAATTGAGAATAAGCTTGCAGATACTTTT
>CAZGDJ010000142.1:0-7859 GCA_964524635.1 uncultured Rikenella sp.
TATCCTGACTTAAAGAACTATCCTGAGGGTCTCACTGACGGCCTGGTATCAGTTTTTCAGACCAGGCCTCCGGCATACACCTGGAAAAATGAAACCTTCACTTCTCCTTCAAAGGAGGATCTGGTTATATATGAGCTTCTTGTGCGCGACTTTGTTGCTGCCCATGATTTTAAGACAATACAAGACTCTCTGGATTATTTTACACGACTGGGTGTTAATGCTATCGAGTTTATGCCTGTTTTTGAATTTGAAGGGAACAAAAGCTGGGGTTATAATCCTTCAATGTATTTTGCCGTGGATAAATTTTATGGCCCGGCTGACAGCTTTAAAGAGCTGATAGACTCATGTCACAGCAGGGGGATAGCCGTTATAATGGATATGGTGCTTAACCACGCCTACGGATCAAACCCGCTGGTAAGGATGTATTATGACAAGTCAACATATAAGGTTACTCCTGATAACCCATGGTTCAATGTAGATTCACCAAACCCGGTCTTTTCATGGGGGTATGATTTTAATCATGAAAGCGAGGTCACAAAATCTTTTGCAGACAGTGTATGTCATTACTGGCTAAGTGAGTTTAAAATTGACGGTTTCAGGTATGACTTCACAAAAGGCTTTACAAATACCTCAGGTGACGGCTGGGCTTATGATGCCTCGCGGATTGCCATTCTTAAAAGGATTGGGGATAAAATATGGTCATATAAGCCTGAAGCTTATCTGATACTTGAGCATTTTGCTGATAATAATGAGGAAATGAACCTGGCAAATTATGGATTTATGCTATGGGGAAATGCCAAGGGCCAGTACCAGGAAGCATCTATGGGTTATACTTCAACTCTTTCTGGTGCCTCATACCTTAACCTCGGATGGTCGGGTCCCGGACTGGTTGACTACATGGAAAGTCATGATGAGGAGAGGACCATGTACAACAACCTTAACTATGGCAACTCTTCCGGCAGCTATTCAATAAGGAATTTCCTGACAGCCCTGAATCGCGTCAAGCTGTGTTCTGTTTTCTTTTTTGCTATGCCGGGGCCAAAAATGATCTGGCAGTTTGAGGAGGTGGGTTATGATATTTCAAACACTGACTATGGAAGGGTGGGAGAAATGCCGATACATTGGGATTACTACACCAATGCAAACAGGCGTGACCTTTACAATAATTTCCTGGCAATGATTGACCTGAAGAAAAAATATGAGACGTTTTCGTCAAATGACTTTACCCTGTATCAATATGGTAAAATGAAAAGACTTAATATTGAACATGCTGACATGGATGTCGTTGTATTGGGCAACTTCGGGATATCGTCAGAAAATTTAAGTGCCAATTTCACCCGGACAGGGACATGGTATGAGTTCTTCAGCGGTAATACAGTTGAGATAACCCCGGCTAATCAGCAGCTTTCGGTCGAGCTCTCACCCGGTGGATACAGGCTCTATACCTCAAAATTTGTTGAGAGACCGTCTTTCCTGGTGGGCATAAATGACCCCGTAATTCCTGAGCAAAATGAGATCCTGTTCAAAGTTCATCCCAATCCATTCACAGAAAGCATGGTTATAAGCTTTGCCGGTGACGATGCTTATCAGCCGCACACATTAGAGATATTCTCGGCTGATGGAGCGCTGGTACGCGTCGTTACGATCCCGGCTGGCATGAATGAATATACATGGAATGGCAGAAACTCAGGCGGCATGAGTGTTAATCCGGGGGTCTATTTTATTAAACTGACCTCAGCTGAAAGGCAGGCAGTTAAGAAGGTTGTAATGAATAGATAAGAAAAGAATTAGTTAGGTATCCAAAAACAAAAGCCCGTAAGTGCGTAAGCATTACGGGCTTTAAACATCTTATATGCAGTAATCTATTTGGTCAGCACCATATATCCCCAGGCTTCAAGCGAAATAGCTTTATTCTGTTCAATCACTACCTCTTCTCCATTGAAAATACTTTTAAATGTACCCTGAGTTGACCCATCTTTCAGCTTAACTACAAGCGGCTTCTTGCTGAAGTTCAATATCACAAGAACTGAATTATCTCCTTTTTCTCTCACATAAGCATAGGCCTTCTTACTGTTTGTTTTTAATGTATTGAAAGTGCCTCCTTCTGTCCCGTGGCGCAGGGCAGGGTGAGTGGTGCGAAGGTGAACGAGCTTCGTGTAGAACTCACGCAGATCGGTTTCTTTCCACTCAATGGGATCACGTTTAAAGAACTCCAGGCGTTTGTCAAGGTCAGCCTCCTGGCCGTTATAAAGAAGTGGTACACCAGGTATTGTAAACAGGTATGCTGCAAAAGCCTTCTGTGCGTCTCCCAGCTTTTCATCAATAGTACCGTTCCATGAATTCTCATCATGGTTTGTCAGAAACCTGAGCCGGTATGAGTCAACAGGATAATACCTGAGTTCATCCTTTATCAGAGTGTCCAAAGCTGAAACACTTCTGGTGCCGGCTGCAACGGCATTCATTAAATGATGATGTCCCCATCCGTAGTTCATATCGAAGGCCCTTTCAAGGAGGTATGAATGTGCTTCATCTTCTGCCAGCATAAGCACGGGTTTAATTGCATTGAGCTCTGTGGTGGCCCTGAACCAGAATTCCTCAGGAACAAGACCCGGGAAGTCACAACGGTAACCATCAATGCCTGCATCTGCAACCCAGAATTTCATTGCGCCAACCATATAGTCCCATAATGGCAGTGCCGTATAGTCAAACTGTATGACGTCACTCCAGTCAAATGGAGAAACAAAATTACCTGTTGAGTCTTTTGCATACCATTCAGGATAGTCAGTTGCAAGCGCATTATCCCAGGCCGAGTGATTACCTACCCAGTCAAGTATAACATGAAATCCCATATCATGTGCTTTGGCAACAAGAGCCCTAAACTCTTCAAGAGTTCCAAATTCGGGATTTACTGCCATGTAATCGCTTATAGAATAATAACTGCCCAGTTCACCCTTACGGTTTTTCTCACCAATAGGATAAATAGGCATAAACCAAAGCACATTAACACCAAGTTCTTTAAGCTGCGGCAGCGCTTTATCAACACCCGCAAACGTTCCCTCCTCAGAAAACTGTCTTACGTTTATCTCATACAGAACCATGTTCCTGGTCCATTCTGCGTGCTTTACTATTGATGTGAAAGGCGCTTTTATTGCAGCCTGCGGTTTAGGGCGGCATGAAACCACCACCAACGCGATCCCTATTACCAGGATTAAAACCTTTAAGAGTTGTTCTTTCATAGTGAGGTTATTTAAGTTCAATTATCATTGCTGTTTTGGGCGTTATTGTGAATGATGATAAATCATCTATCACCTTACCGGTAATGACTTCATAGCCCTTTGTGAAGCCTTCCATAGATTCGAGATATCGCTGTTTCGTGATAGTCCTTGATTCATTTTCACTGTTGTTGAGGACAATCATCACTGTTTCTTTGTCATTATACCTGAAGTAAACATATAAACCATCCTCCGGTATATAATGTTTCAAATGGCCGGTATGAATAACTTCCTTATCCTTTCTCCATGTCAGCAGCTTTTTAGAAAAACTGAAAGCTTCTTTTTCGTCATCAGTAAGCTTTTCACCGGAGAAAACATTCTTTGTGTCTCCTGACCATCCGCCGGGGAAGTCATTCCTGAGATAGCCATCACCCATGTTCTTGTCTCCTTCCATCACAATTTCGGTTCCGTAATAAAACTGAGGTATTCCCCTTGTTGTCAGAATAAATGAAAGGGCCATCTTATATACATCAAGCCTCTTCCCAGTCTGAGTGAAATACCTTGTCATGTCATGATTGTCAAGGAAAATCACGTTCGTGAATGGATGGGGATAAATAAAATCCTCTGACAAAATAAAATACAAACGGGCCACCCCATCACTCCAGTTATCCGGCTCGGTGAATGCCCTGTGCGTTGCAAGGGATAATGGGAAGTCAGTCAATGAAGGCAAATACGATTTGTAACCGTCAGGATTCTTTTTATCCAGTGCCCAGTATGCTGTCATTGCCTCCTGCTGAAACCATACCTCTCCTACGATAAAGAAACCCGGGAACTCATCAGTGACTCTCTTAGCCCATCGTGACATCATGTTTTTTTCAGGATATGTGTAGGTGTCCATCCTGATGCCGTCGAGGTTGCTGAAGGCTATCCACCACAGGCTGTTTTGTATCAGGTATGTCTCAACAAGCGGATTGTTCTGGTTAAGGTCAGGCATTGTATTGTCAAACCATCCCTTCTCTGAAAGATAAGTATCACCTTCTGATGCGTAAGGATCCATATTTGTTGAAACCCTGTAGTTTGTCCTTGTAAACTCACTGAACTGATGTATCCAGTCAGATGAAGGGAGATCTTTCATCCACCAGTGGCCTGACCCTATATGGTTGAATATCATGTCCATAACAACCTTAAGCCCCTTGGAGTGTGCTTTTTCAACAAGTTGCCTGAAATCTTCATTTGTACCGTAGCGAGGATCAACGCGGTAAAAATCTGTTATTGAGTAGCCATGATATGAATAGGCAGGCTGATTATTTTCAAGGAAGGGATTCAGCCATACTCCTGTTACTCCAAGGTGGTTTAAATAATCAAGGTTATCAGAAACACCTTTCAGGTCACCCCCGTGCCTTCCTGCCGGATTGTTTCTGTCAGTCTTCTCAAGCATGCCCTCAACATTATCATTTGAAGGATCCCCGTTGGCAAAACGATCAGGCATCAGAAGGTAGATAACATCAGCAGCAGAAAATCCTTTTACCGGTTCCGGCGATCTGGCAAGAAGCGGGTATCTGTGCTCAATACGTTTCTTTCCTTTAGCGAAAATCAGGTTTATCTCACCCGGAACGGCGGATGCACTTATATTCAGATTGACAAAAAGATAGTTCGGGTTGGTTGTTTTAATCACCGTTGTCACATTTACACCCGGGTAGTCAACTGATACATCATACCTGCTAATCTCTTTCCCATAAACCATGAGTTGTACAAGCGGCTCCTTCATTCCTGTGAACCATGAAGGCGGGTCAATATGCTCAATGATCTGTCCGGCTGCCCGTGTCCCCAAAAAAGTAAGCAGAAGGATAATGATTATGAGTCTGTTTCTTTTCATTATCGGGAGAATTTTTCAAGTTTGCCGGATTCAATTACTGCATCTCTGCCATAAATTGTGACAGGTATTTCAACTGACGAAAGATTCATTGCTGTGACGCCATCAGTTGTAACCTCAATTTTCAGGGGGTTGTTCCTAAAGCGGATAATAAATGAATAAGACTCCCATGCTGGTGGTATAACAGGACTGAAGTGAACCCTGTCATGACGGATACGCATACCTCCAAAACCCTCCACTATCGCCAGCCACGTTCCGGCCATGCTGGTAATATGCAATCCGTCTTTCACCTCCCTGTTATAATCATCGAGATCGAGTCTTGCCGTACGCAGATATAGCTTATATGCCGTGCCGATATCATGAAGCCTTGCCGCAAGCACCGAATGAATGCTTGCTGAAAGAGATGATTCATGCACACACCTCGGCTCATAAAAGTCGAAGTTACGCCTGATAGTATCCTCATCATAATCATCTTCAAAGAAATATATTCCCTGCAGAACATCAGCCTGTTTAATGAACACAGAACGGAGGATACGGTCCCATGACCAATGCTGGTTCAATGGTCTTTCAGCCTGGTTCAGATCATTGACAGTCAGTTGTTCCTTATCCATGAAGCCGTCTTGTTGTATAAAGATCCCAAGATCATGGTGCACAGGGAAGTACATATTATTAATTATTTCATTCCAGTGTTTTAGCTCTTTTTCAGGGTTAAAGCCTGTATGAGTTATCACTGAGTTATACTTCACCCGGCTTTCTTTATGAAGCCATTCCAGAGAGTTGAGGGTGTATTTCAGCGTCCATGATGCCAGAGTATTGGTATACCAGTTGTTGCTGACATTGTTCTCATACTCATTCGGGCCTGTGACGCCGAGAATGACAAATTTCTTTTTCTCATCAGACCAGTTGCATCGCTGAGCCCAGAAACGTGAAATGCCTATCAGTACCTCAAGACCATATTCTGCCAGGTAGTTTTGGTCTCCGGTATGTCTTATATAGTTGAAGATTGCATAAGCAATGGCACCGTTACGGTGTATTTCCTCAAAAGTGATTTCCCACTCATTATGGCATTCCTCTCCGTTCATGGTAACCATTGGGAAAAGTGCGGCACCGCCTGTGAAACCAAGTTTCCGGGCGTTCGCGATTGCCTTCTCAAGATGTTTATATCTGTATAACAAGAGGTTACGTGCAACATGAGATTCACTTGTGCTCAGGTAAAAGGGAAATACGAATGCCTCGGTGTCCCAGTAAGTGCTTCCTCCATACTTTTCACCCGTGAATCCTTTTGGCCCGATATTCAACCTGGGATCTTCACCTGTATAAGTCTGGTAAAGTTGAAAAATGTTAAACCTGATGCCCTGCTGGGCTGCAACATCCCCCCTGATAGCAATGTCGCCATGTTCCCATTTTGTTTTCCATGCCTCGATATGATCATCAAGCATTTTCCTGTATCCCTTTTCTGCCGCCTCACCAGCCGCCTGTATTGCCTTAGCCGGCATGTCTGGTACAGGATGGTTCAATGACGACAGAACAGCTGCGAATTTGTGGATTTCAATAGTATCTCCGTCAGAATATTTATACGATAGTGCACATTCAGCATAGTCTTTTCCGCTATTGACTGTTATGCCGCTATTGACAGCTTTCCCGTTTACGTAGAACCTGTTATCCATTGCTGTTGCCACAACGAAGGCAGTTTTACGTGTCTGTGCAACCACTACTGCACTGTGTCCTTTAATATCTGCGGATTCATTCTCCCAGAATTTCTCCCTGTAATTGGCGTCTTCATTGTGAACATCGGCATTAAGGTAAGAGGTGATAATAACCTTACCATTGCCACCGGTGATTTTTACAGAGTAACTTATAGCTCCTTTTTCAGGATCACTCATTGAAAGAAATCTGCTTGTCTTAATCTCTGCTTCTCTTCCTGAAGGCATTTCAGCCCTGAAGGTGCGGATAAGCACTCCTTCTTTCATATCAAGGGTACGGCGGAACGATTTTAATTTACATACCGCAAGGTCAAGAGTCTCTCCGTCAATATTGACATCTATTCCAATCCATGACGGAGCATTTGGAACCTTGGCAAAATACTCGGGGTATCCGTTCTTCCACCATCCTACTACTGTTTTGTCTGGGTAGTAAACGCCGGCAACGTAGGTTCCCTGCAAAGAATCACCTGAGTATTTTTCTTCAAAGTTGGCCCGCTGGCCCATCATGCCATTACCCAGTGCAAATATGCTTTCAGAATCCCGTGTCTTGTCAGGTTCAAAACGCACCTCAATTATCTTCCACTCATCAGCCTGAAAACGTCTATCAGTCATTTCGCTCTAAAGATTTCTTAATTGTTTTACCGTAATTTCGCTGAGATCCTTTATTACCCTGTTTGCTTTTCCAAGTAACAGGGGGTCTCCAACACCTATGCATTTCATGCCTCCTGCCAGAGCAGCTTCTATACCTGCCTGTGCATCTTCAAATACAACACAGCATGAGGGTGAAATTTTCATCTCTTCGGCTCCTTTTAAAAAAACCTCAGGATCAGGTTTAGCGCTATGAATTTTGTTGCCGTCAACGATGATATCAAACATATTCTTCAGTTTTATACCATCAAGTATTGTTCCGGCATTTTTGCTGGCTGACCCTATTGCTGTTAGTATGCCTTCTCTGCGAAGGTCAGTCAGAATCTTAATGCTGCCTGGCAATATCTCATCGGGAGTCATTTCGGAGATGTATTCAACGTACCATTTGTTTTTTCGTGCTGCCAGCTCCTGTTTCTCGCTCTC
>CAZGDJ010000143.1:0-7850 GCA_964524635.1 uncultured Rikenella sp.
TCCGAGAACAGGTCACTTCTTTTTACCTGATTCTCATTTCCAATGTATCTTCCGAAAGCCTTTGTATGAATAAGCATTGCTCTGCGGGCTGGTTCTGTAAACCATCCTCTGTCAAGCACAGGCTCAGGTTCGCAGGCTCCCATATAATACCATGATCCATTTATCCATACCTCAACCCAGGCATGATTATCATCACTATGAGCCCACCGGGGGGTATAGACCTGCCTCGCAGGCAATCCAATAGTTCTGAGAGCTGAAACAGTAAGAGTTGATTCTTCGCCGCAACGACCCCTTGAAGACAATATTGTTGCCATTGGAGCAGATGTACGACTATCTGATGGCTGATAAGATACTTTTTCATGGCACCAGTGATTTATCTCAAGGGCTGCATCTTTTGCATCAAGTTCTTTGACACGCTCTTTAAGTTCTTCATAATAGAAAATCCTGAAGCTATCAAGGTTTTCAGTATTTATCCTCTGTGGCAGGACAAAGTGGAGGAAGATATCATATGGTACTGATTGTCCCCACTGCATCTCTTTGCGGGTTCTTAATGCGGCCCTGACATTTGCCAGCAAAAGATCAGGGGCATAATCAGCTATATCATTCAAAGGCATATAAGCAACAAGGAACTGTGCAGCCTCACGGTGAGCAACGTCCGAAACGGCCTCCACAGAATTAAACAAATCTGTCCGCTGAGGTAAGTAAATGTCTTTTCGGGATTGATAATCCTTCGTGACGATTTTCCAGTAAGCTTTGTCTTCAATAAGATGATCACTACTGCATGAGAACAATGCAATCATCAGAATACTCAAAAATGGAAACAGGAATTTCATAATAAACTATTTTAAATATGAACCGCAACTACTTCTGATAACCAGTTCAGGTGGAATGATGACCTGATGTTTGTATTTACCTTTTCCTTTGTTTTTAATTTCTGTCCACAGCATGCCGGCGGTCTTAAGGGCCATTTCCGAAACAGCGATTCTTAGTCTTGTCACCGGAGTCACAAGTTGGTCAAAAGCAACATAATCTTCCAGGGAAACAAGAGCAACGTCTTGTGGAATGCGGATAGTTTGTGCATTGATACTTGCAATAACCGGAAGCACAGCAGCGGCATCGATAACAATTATGCAATCGGTGCGGGACGGAGGCCTCAAAAAATTCTTAAACAGAGAAAAATCAATAATTTCACCTGACAAAGGTTTCCTGATCACTACATGCTGGAGAGTGTCGAATTTTCCTGAGTTCGAAATGACTGATTTCAAATCTGATAATACCTCACAGCGTCCTGAAAATGTATTCTCGTCAGAAACAACCAGTAAATTTTTATAACCAAGTGAAGAAAGATGATTTGTCAGTAAGACATACCCAGCATTTCTGTCAGAGCATACAGAATTCATCTTAAGTTTCCTGTAAGACTTCTCAAGGAGTATCAGTGGATAATCATCTCTGGCAAGTGACCTGATGGTTTCATCATCTGCTGCTTCTCCCACAAGTATTATTCCTGAAAAGAATTTTTTCATCGATTTTATTAGCCTGCTGAAGCGCATATCATCTGAATCTCTGCAAAATACTGAGAAACCCATACCTGAACCGGCAAAGGCTTTCTGAAGGTATGGTGCAATCTCAAAGACAAATGGATCATTCATTGAGGTGACTATCATTCCAATGATCCCGGGTTGCTCCTGCACTCTTATTATTTCTTTAGGTTCATTCAAGGAATCAAAATATCCTAACTTAGCAGCAACAGCCAGCACTCTTTCCTTTGTTTCCTTTTTTATCCCGTAATGGTCTGCTTTGTTATTCAGCACAAGAGAGACCAAGGTGCCTGAGAGACCCATAAAAGAAGCGATGTCCTTACTCTTTACCTTCTTGCCCATATAAGCAATTTACAAGTAAATGTATTCAATAGTGATTACTTAAAACAACTTAAGACCCTCTATTCGGTCAATCTAAAATTAAAAAAAAAGGCTGCCACATGACAGCCTTTAAAGTAGTTTATTTTTTTGTTGGGTTATATCCTCTTTGCTTGGCGGCCGCTTCCATCCGGAGCTGCCAATTTGATTTCTGGACAGGCTTTTTCTTGTTCATCTCAATCTTTTTAAGCAGATCTGCCTCATTGACAAATCTTTTTGAAAGTTGTGTCTGTGCAATCGAAATCACGTTTGCAAGGAAATAGTAGTAAGTAAGACCTGCCGAGAACTGGTTCAGGATAACCATAAACATTACCGGCATAATGTACATCATGGTCTTCATTCCGGGCATCTGCTCCTGACCGCCTGCAGGATTGCTTATTTTTGTGGTTATGATGGTCGAAGCAGTCATAAGCAGAGTGAAGAGGCTTACATGATCACCATACATAGGGATGGTGAATGGCAGATTCAATATTGAATCATAGGTAGAAAGGTCAGTGGCCCAGAGGAATGATTGATGCCTCAGTTCTATTGAGGTCGGGAAAAAGCGGAACATTGCAAAAAGTATAGGCATCTGGAGAAGTGTAGGCCAGCACCCGCCCATAGGGCTTACCCCGGCTTTTTTATACAGATCCATGGTTGCCTGCTGTTTCTTCATGGCATCTTCCTTTTTGGGGAATTTCAGTGCAAGCTCATCAACCATAGGCTTCATCGCTCTCATTTTGGCCTGTGAAAGGAATGATTTATGGGTCAGAGGCCAGAGAACTCCCTTGATTAACAGCGTAAGAATCAGTATTATAATCCCATAGTTGACAATGTAATTATCAAGGAAGTTAAAAACAGGAATGATGACCCATCTGTTAATCCATTTAATAATATTCCTTCCAAGGAAGACGAGTTCTTCAAGGTCCATCTTGTACTTTTTCAACAGTGTAACGCTGTTAGGTCCAAAGTACATTTTCATCCTGATGACCGGATCTTCTCCCTGTGTTACCGGCACCCCGATCTCTGATTCATAAAACCTCAGGAACCTTGAGGTCGGATCTGTTTTGGTTGAAGTTACTGTGGCATTAAGAAAGTAATCGTCAGCAATCAGAACAGTAGAAAAGAACTGGTCCTTGTAGGCAATCCAGTCAAGTTTAAGAAGGTCTGCAGACTCTGTCGCTTTCTTCTGTTTCAGGGACAGGTCTGACACTTCCTCCTGATATGCTTTATATTTGATACCCACGTAAGTCTCTTCATTCTGTCTTCCCTTTTCCTGCTGTGGCAGATACATCTTCCATTCCAATTCAACAGTAGATGTGTTTCGTGACATAATAGAACCCATTGAGACAATTCTGGTCTCAAAGTCAACCATATACTCATCAGGATGAAGCGTATAAACATACTCTATTGATGCCCCGTTATTTGCTATCAGGCGCATTTTCAGGCTTTCCGGCTTGTCAGCAACAACGATATTCTGATCACCTGTTTCAGAAACAAAGAACAGGTTATTGGTTTTCACTGCTTTGTTGTCGGTTGTAAAGAAATTATAGCCGAACACTGTAGAGTCTCCGCTGAATAGAACTACAGGCAAAGTATCATAGGTGTCATACCCTTTCAGAAGGGCAGAGTAAACGCGACCTCCTTTTGACGAAATTGTCAGGAGAATTTTGCTGTTCTCAATTGTATAAAATTTCTCTTCGCCAATGGCACTGCCTGAGAAACATCCATAAGCCGCCGAATCTGCAACTGGATTGATTGCTATGACATTTGACTGTTCTACAGTGCTGGTTTGAGTACTGTCAGACGGCTGTGAAGAGGTACTGACTCCCAGTTTTTCATTCAGTTCAATGACTTTTGCCTTGACAAACTCGTCCTTAGGCTTATAGCTTAAAGCCCTCAGATATGATTCTCTTGCGCTGGTGGTATTACCTGCGGTATAGAGAGAGTCAGCATACGCTATCTCGGCTTTAAATTTTTTATCAGTCTGTTTGTTGTTGTAGATACTGAACCCCAGAAAAATCGCAAGGATTAAAACGAGTCCAATAATAGTGTTCTTGTCCATCAATCTTACCTGTCTTAACTTAAGTTACTATTACTATTTTTTATACATGCTTTTACAAATCCTACGAAGAGTGGATGTGGCTTCAGAACAGTACTGCTGTATTCAGGGTGGAACTGTACCCCTACAAACCACCTGTTTGATGGTATTTCAATGATCTCAACAAGCCCTGATTGCGGATTAACGCCACAAGGTATCATACCTGCATTTCTGAAGTCATTCAGATATTTATTATTGAATTCATATCTGTGTCTGTGACGTTCATATACTTCATCTTTTCTGTAGCACTTATATGATTCAGAACCATGCAATAACTCACATTTATAACTTCCAAGACGCATGGTGCCACCTTTATCTGTTATGGTTTTCTGTTCCTCCATTAGATCAATGACCGGAAATCTTGTCTTAGGATTCATCTCAGTGGAATCAGCCCCTTCAAGAGAGAGCACATTGCGTGCAAACTCTATCACCGCACATTGCATTCCCAGGCATATTCCAAGGAATGGGATATCATTTGTCCTTGCATAATTAACAGACAGAATCTTCCCTTCAATTCCTCTTGAGCCAAATCCCGGTGCAACAATTATTCCGTTAAAGCCATTAAGTTTATTTTTAAAGTTAGTCACATCAATCTCTTCAGAGTGTATGAATTCAACATCAACAGCTGTCTCATTTGCAACGCCGGCATGGACAAACGATTCTGATATTGATTTATACGCATCAGCAAGCTCAACATATTTGCCTACAAGTGCAACTTTAATCCGGTGAACGGGGTTTTTCAGCTTATGAAGGAACTTTTTCCACTCTTCAAGCATTGGTTCGTGCCCTGAAGGCAGTCCCAACTTCCTCAAAATCGTACTGTCCAACAACTGTTCCTGCAACATAATCGGAACCTCGTAAATAGTTGATACGTCGATAGATTCGACAACAGCTCCTGCTTCAACGTTACAGAAAAGGGCGACTTTCTTCTTTATCTCTTCAGAAAGGACTTTCTCCGATCTCAATACAAGAACATCAGGTTGTATTCCTTCTTCAAGAAGCATCTTGACGGAGTGCTGTGTAGGTTTTGTCTTGGATTCCCCTGATGAGTGAAGATATGGCACCAGCGTAAGGTGAATGACAATAGAGTTCTGGGGTCCTTGCTCCCATCTTAATTGCCTGACAGATTCAATATAAGGCAATGACTCTATGTCACCTACAGTCCCTCCAATTTCAGTAATGACTATATCATACTTGCCCTCTGAACCAACGAGTTTAATTCTTCTTTTTATTTCGTCGGTTATATGAGGTATTATCTGCACTGTCTTCCCAAGATAATCGCCTTTTCTTTCCTTATCAATTACCGCCTGGTAGATCCTTCCTGTTGTCACATTGTTAGCCTGTGATGTTGGCACATTGAGAAAACGTTCATAGTGGCCCAGGTCAAGATCTGTTTCTGCCCCATCATTTGTGACATAGCACTCGCCATGTTCATAAGGATTAAGCGTACCGGGATCGACGTTTATATAGGGATCAAGCTTTTGAATTGTTACAGAATATCCCCGGGCCTGCAATAGCTTTGCCAATGAGGATGAAACAATACCTTTTCCAAGCGACGAAGTAACTCCGCCGGTAACAAAAATATACTTAACTTCAGCCACAATGATAAGGACTAATATTTATATATGAGTGTAAGAATAACTATTCTTCGAGCATTGTTTTATCAATGAGCTTAACCTTCTCCTCGAGTATCTTAATATTTCTTTTTGCATCTGCAATCTTCTCCTCAACCTCTTTTATCATAGTGTCAGCATTGGATGATTTAGCAAAGAAGCCAATATTGTTTTCCCAGAGGACTATGTCACTCTCAAGCTGTTTGATCTTGCTGTAAAACTTCTCACGTTCATTGCGGACCTTTCTGGCTGTCCTGGGGTTTGATTTTGCACTGTCAACCTTGGTACGGAATTTCAGAATGTTCTTATCCTCATCATTGAGTTTCAGCTTATCAAACTGCTTATTAAGAGCATCTTTATACTTGCGTGCAATCTCTTCCTTTTTATTGAAAGGAACATAACCTATTTCAGTCCAGTGCTTCTGTATCTCTTTCAAATGGTCAAATCCTGCTTTAAGGTCCTCACCCGGGTCAAATGTTTCCAGTTCTGCAAGAATAGCAAGCTTTGCGTTAAGGTTATCTTCATATGATGTATCCCTGCCGGCAAAGAATTCTGATTTATGGGTAAAGAAAGTGTCACATGCTTTTCTAAAACGCTTCCATATCTTATCTGAGTATTTCTTAGGCACAGGACCAGTTTCCTTCCATTCTTTCTGTAACCTAATGAGTATTTCCGAGGTCTCTTTCCAGTCAGTGCTTTCCTGAAGTGCTTCAGCTTTTAAGCATAGATCAGTTTTTAGCTGCAGGTTTTTTACCTGTGTCTCTTTACTCTCAGAGAAGAAGGTGCGCTTTTTATCAAAGAAAGTATCACATGCTGCCCGAAAACGACCATAGATTTTATTATTGTGCTTTTTGGGTGCAAATCCTAATGTCCTCCATAATTTCTGACACTCAAGTATGGCCTCAGATTTCTCCTTGAAATCAGCAAATGTCAGAATCTCTCCATTAGCCAACTCTTCAACTTTTTCACAGAGAGCTGTTTTGGCATCAAGATTTCTTTTCTGTTCGTCCTTTTGTTTTTCAAAAAACTCATGATGTCTCTTGTTTACTTTTGTTGTGGCTTCACGAAAACGCTCCCAGACATCGTTTTTATTTTCATGTGGCACAGGGCCAATCTCACGCCATTGATTATGGTAATCCTGTAACAGTTTGAAAGCGTTAACTGCATTGGGCTCAAGAAGAAGCTCTTCAGCTTTCTCACACAGGACTATCTTTGCTTCAAGGTTCTTCTTAAGATCGAGATCCCGGAGTTCACGGTTTATTTTAATATAATCATAGAATACTTCAACACTGTGATGATAACTTTCCCAAAGGTCTTTGAGTGCTGATTGCGGGACAATACCTATCGAATGCCATTCGCTCTGAAGGTTCCTGAATTCCTGAAAAGTTTTATTGATAGCTTCCTCTCTGTTAACTAGATCCTTAATCTTATCAATTATGACATGTTTCCTCCGAAGGTTCTCCTGTTTTTCGCTCTCCTGAATCTTGTTGTAATCATTCCTTTTGTTCCTGTATTTCTCAAGGATAACTTTAATCTGGTCCTCGAGTTCATCAGGTTCAGGCTTAAAATCTTCAATATTGCCTCCTTCCTTGGCAAAATTGAGTCGCTTTTCATTAAACTCAGCCTTGGTTTTCTTATAGAACAGTTCCTTGATCCGTGTTACATCGTCAACTATCTCTCCGGGAGCTCTGTTATCAACAATGAGAATCAGAGTCTCGACAAGTTCTTTTCTGGTATTGCCTGAGTAGTCAACAGGAGGCAAAATGATATCATCATAATTGACATGTTCTGCCTCATTTCCTTTGCTCTCAGTTGTCTCAGCTTCATCTTCGGCTGTAGTTTCAACCTCATTTCCCGTCTCAGCCTCAGCCTCAGTCTCAATCTTTACTTCAGTTGGGGCATCCTCAGCAAGATGAGTCTCAGTCTCCTCTTCCTTAGTTTTAACCTCTTCAGGCAATTTATTTTCTTCAGCTTCTTCAGCGAAGTCTGCCGGTGTAGTATCCCCGGCTTCAGTGGTAGCTTTCTCTTCCGTAGATTCAGATGCCTTTTCCTTAGCATCGAATTGTTCATCATGAACAGAGTTTTCCGGATTCTTAGTAATCATCTTTAATCCTTTTAGATCAGTATATTATTCCCGGGGGATAATGCAAATCCCCTTGATTTTTCAAACCACGAAAATAATGGATTATCTGTAAACCTCAAACCATTAGTCCATAATTAATGTACTATAAGGTTTGCCAT
>CAZGDJ010000144.1:0-6238 GCA_964524635.1 uncultured Rikenella sp.
GGTATGACAAATAATGAACTTTTGAATATGCTCAGATCAGGAGAGCAGTTTCCTTTAATGGTCATATTTATTTTGTGATGTTGATAATAATGATGATAATTATCTGTTAAGGGTTAGTGTTAAAGTGGAGCTTGAAGGAAAACTCTGAGAGAGGCTCTGGCACTTGCCTTCAAGGGGGTTTTATACTTGAGGTAAATCAGAACAGACATTCGAAACCTAAAATTTATACCCCACTAGCCCATATAAAAGAAAGCTATAAGGGCTTATGGGGTATAATTTATTAGTCTTTTCAGGGTGATACAAAGCACTTTTCAATAACTGTCCGATTTTATTCAACTAAAGACCTTTGACGCTCGCACAACTGATCTTCCTGAAAGAATCCAGTTACTTACATCTGAAATCCCTGTAATAGCTCTTGTAAAAGCCATCTTTGGGATACTCTTCAAGTTCAGTTCCTTCCTGATCTTTTGTGTCGATACACTTGGCACTGTCTCAGGGACAGCTTTAAGATATTCCCTGATAGTCTCCCTGATCTTTTCAACTGAGGTCTGCTTCTTTGTGGTCTTCCATGTCTCCCACTTAGCTTCAGGCAGTACAATGTCGAGAATGTCCTTCACTTTTGAGTCATTGAATATCAGCCAAAGAGTGGCACCTTCAGACTTGCTGTTTTTGATGATCCTCGAAGATGACCTTGAGAAAGCCTGATAAATGTAATGGGCGCATTCCGAAAGCTCAATCTGCCTGATCTTCTTGTTTGTCACCTCAAAGCAAAGGTCTTCAAGCTGTCCTGCCATGGATGCCGCAAGTTCTATGTAAGGAGGGTGTAAGACACCTACAAGGAAGACATGCTTGCAGAATGAATATTCACTGATGCTTGTCTCTGATCCCCATGTCAGCCAGTTCAGTCTTGACCTTCCGTCTGAAAGCTTGGCTTCAGTGTCTATCTGGCTCGCCTTCAGGTCAGCTTCGAGAATCTTCCTGAAGTCTGGCTCATTCTTTGACCTTCGTTTGAATACAAAGAAGAGGATACCTTCATCAGGGGATATGGTCTTCACAGTCTCGCAAACCTCAGAGCTTATCTTTCTGTTCTCCTTCTTCTTGGCCCTGAAATCCTTGGTCATGGTGTGCCGTCCTGCGGGATGCCGCCAGTATTTGACCTTGGTTTTCTCATGGGAGATATTAAAAGAAGTGTGTACTGTATGAACACTCCCATCAAGTTGACATAGCTCCCTGATGTTGTGTGAAGCGTCCAAAATGACAATGTTCTTCAGTTCAGGGCTGACAGCTAAATCATATGAGATGAACCCGCTTCCCTGCTCAGTAGAGAGAACACGCAAAGGGTTTTTTGAGAATGTCAGCAAGGTCTGTACACCTCCCGCCATTACTCCAAATTTCCTGTTGCCCTCTCCCAGAGCGGCTATATAGTCCCTGACCTGTTTGCCTTCCAGTGGCTTCAGTGTTATCTGCTTTGGTTCCCTTTTCTGTTGCTGTTGCTCCCGGAGTTCCTGAAGGAAAACTTCAAGGGCATCTCGGCAATAGTCCAGAGCTTCCCGCTTGGTGCCTTCCTTGCCTGTGTAATATTTCAAGCAGTCAATTCCGGCCTGAATCTCCCGGAGGTCAATTCCCCTTGTGTCGGCAATCAAAAGGCTTTCATCATAAATGATTATGTCCCTTTGCTTGCCCTGATAGAGATTATACTGGGCAGTGTCAGCCTTTCCCCTGATCCGGGAATGAGTGCAAAGCAGAACTTGAAAACCTTCAGGGTTCTTCGTGCTTTCCTCTGAGGCATAACCGGGGATAAGCTCTTCAGCCTTTGCCCTGTCATACTTGTATGAGTGAAGCAATCCGATTGAGATATCAGCCTGATGTTTCTTCAAGCTGTTCTCAATGTCCCGCTTCAGGGTACACAGAGCCTCAACCTTGGAGGCTGAGACAAGGACTGAGGCCCTGCTTTTGTGCAAGGCCAGAGCCGTTATCCATGCTACAATACTTTGCGACTTGCCGCCGCCTGTGGGTATCCCGAAGGCAAACCTTCCAGACACTTTACCGGAGGCAATAGCCGTATAATGATTGATAAGGCTTCCCAGAGCGGTTATCTGCGGCTGATCTGGTGTGTTGCCGTATGCCATGAGGTTCTCCAAGAGAATCTTCAGGGCTGTCTTGTTTATTTCAATCTGTTCACTATATTCACTGCGTTCACTGTAACTGCTCTTTAAAATAGGGTTGTTCACTGTATCCATTTTCTGTTTTCCTTTCACTGTTTGGTATGTCTGAAAAGTCAAACCCCTCAAGTGAGTCCGTGGCTTGTCTCTTCCAGTTATCTTCTTCATTGACTCCTATGCTGTCCAAGTCTCCCCTGATCCGGGAATCCATTTCCTTCATGCTTTCTATAATCTCAAGCTTGATCATGCTTTGCAGATTCACGTTATTCTGATACAGAAATTTTCCCACTTCAGACAACAGGGAGGCATTCACATCGCCTTCAAGCATGGTCAGATATTTCTCGACAACCATGCCATAAAGCCGCTTCAGCTTCTTTACCGTCTTCTGAACTTCCTTCAGTTCCCTTTGATTCCTAGTCATTGTTTATCATCCCCCTTGGTTGTTCGTTGTTTGACAACTCACTTAGTTGATCATTTTTCCTGTTAACCTCTCTCCCGGCTAACTCCATGTAGTTCAGGGGCTGATCATTATCATCAGACAAGCGCCCGATTCCTTCAGGCCCAAAGAACGAAGGACAATTCAGGGATGCAATCCGTAAGGCTTTGCGCTCCACTAACTTTCCGTGTTCGAGATTCCTGATCTGAAGAGGCATGTTGTTTGCGTAAAACTCTAAGGCCCTCCTGACGATGACCGTCTGGCTGACTTTGGGCATGTCAAGGAACTCCTCACAGAACTTCTGTAAGTATTCCATGCGGGACTTTGACAGGCCGTCCTGTTTAAAGGTTGATTGTTTTTTGCTACCCCGCTGAACTGTGGTTGCGGTTCTTTTACTCATAATTAAATCTCCTTCTTGTGTATGGTTAGATGGTTAATGGTGTTAATTCTATTGATTACCGTGGGTGTATGTAGTTAGAAAAAATTTTAAGGGTTGCGGGTTGGTGTGTTCTCCTAGTGAAAGGAGACAAAAAATTAAGATCGGTTTTCATTCCTAGTGGGAGGAGACAAAAAATTAAGATCGATGTTCATTCCTATAGCGTCCACTTTAAAAATTAAGATCGATGTTCATTCCTATATGAGGCCCAAGAAAAATCTAACCCTATCAGCCTGACTGCTGATGTATCTAAAGTAATGTGCCTAAATATACTAAAGGTCGCCCCTGAGTGAGCGGGAAGGGTGTGGAAGGGTGTATTTTATCCTAGTGGGTTCAGTCTAAAAAATAAGCTAATATTAACTTAATTTAACGATAGTATTATCTTGACAACATATTGAATTAATTGAACTAATTGGGCAGGGCGCAGATAGTACAGGGAATATACTAAAAAGTCTATGAAAACGATCATTAAAATAGTTCCGATAGGTAATAAGAATACTATTGACATTTATATTACTGTAGAGTAAAATTTAAGCCAGTTATTCACCTATTCATATTACTACGGAGGTTAGGCCATGAGAACAGTCAGTTATTTGCGGGTAAGTACAGAAGATCAGGATACAGAGAAGAATAGGGCGGCAGTCTTGGAGTTTGCCAATAAGCACGCCTTCGGGCAGGTTGAGTTTGTCTCTGAGACAGCTTCAGGGAAGAAGAACTGGAGGGAAAGGAAAATCTCGGAGATAGTAGCAGACCTGACGGCAGGAGATCGGATAATCGTTCCTGAACTCTCCCGCCTTGGCAGGTCAACTCTGGAGGTCTTGGAGATCCTCAAGGAAGCCAAGGAAAAGGGCATCATCATTCATTCAGTGAAAGAAAATCTTGAACTGAACGGCGATGGAATGACAAGTAAGATAATGGCGCACATACTCGCCCTTGTTGCTGAACTGGAAAGAGACTTCATCAGCATGAGAACCAAGGAAGGGCTGAAGGCAAGGAAGGCCCAAGGTGCGACACTTGGAAGGCCCAAAGGCCCCGGCAAGTCGAAACTTGATGAACACAGAGAGGCTATCATTGCCTTGCTGAAGACCGGAGTTCCAAAGGCCAAGGTTGCCAGAGACTACAAGACAAGCAAGGTTAATCTGTATAATTGGCTTGAGAAAAATAACCTGATTGATCTGGTGAGTTCTGCGAACAATGTCAAGGGTTAGGAGTAGAAGACAGGCCCGCCGACTATACGGCAGACCCGCCCCCGGTCAGCCTGTGAAAAACTGCCGGGGTACACCGGGGGTAAAGTCCCCGCTAGGGTAGGGGAATACTGTCTCGGATTTTTTTTGAAATTCAAGGTAATAAGGTGAGGTCACAATTAGGTTAAGCTGATGGTTTATTGTATTTTCTTAATTATTATGATATTTATCTCTCAAGTTATAAACTCCTGAATTAATCATAGAAAACCCTAATATTAATGTTTGGCATATAATCGATGATAAGTTAATATTTTAAAACGACTAATCTAGGAGGATTAAGATATTATGAAATTCAAAACATTTATCATTGCTCCCATTATCCTTGTATTATTATCATCTATTTCATATGCACAAGAAAAAGCAACATCACGATTAAAACAGGCTCAGGCATCTACTGTACTTATAACTATCTATGATGCTCAAGGTAATCAGGCTGGTCAAGGCAGTGGATTCTTTATTAACACAAAAGGCGATATTATCACTAACTGGCACGTCATTAATAGTGCATCATCGGCAATGGTAAAAACAGCAACTGGAGCAATTTTTAATGTTAAGGGAGTTGTTGCCAAAGATGAAAAAAGAGATATCGCTAAAATAACCCTTGATGCGAAGGATATAACTTTCCCTTATCTTACACTTTCTACTATCATTCCTGAAATAGGTGAACGGATCTTTGTTGTTGGCAATCCATATGGATTGGAATCCACTGTATCAGATGGCCTAATTTCAGCTATAAGGAGTGGTTCGGACAATGGTCAAATAATTCAAATCTCAGCCCCTATCTCGCCTGGCTCAAGTGGTGGCCCTGTAATAAACTCAGAAAATCAGGTTGTCGGTATTGCCACTTTTCAATTAGTAAAAGGACAAAATCTAAACTTTGCAATTTCTTCGACTGAGATTGTTAAATTATCTAAAAACAATGGATCAGTAACTCCTCTCGATGAGCTATCAGTGGAGAGTGAACCATACTTAAGTGGTATCAATTCCAAAGTTCAAGTCAAAGAAAACGAATGGATTCAGATAATAGATGAATTTGTTATAAAACAAACTCCGGAAGAATGGTACTCTCAAGGCCTTAATAAAACATTGTCAAAGGACACAAGAGATAAACTCATAGAATACGACAAGAAAATTGGTAAGATTTATAGGACTCACTATACTCAGATCCAATTTTTACAACCATGTAGCGCAACTATTATTAAATCTGGTGACTCAATTAAGGATTTTCAAAATATTACAGACTTCAATTTAGATTATGTGGTTCCAAAATTCAGGTGTGATTCCAGACTGAAGGTTTTCATTACATATTTTTCTTCTGACGGAAGTGAAATTAAAACTGAGGGTGATTTTCCTTTGGCGTTGAAGTTGGACGATAATAGTCGTAAAACGGAAATGATCCCCGGAGAGAAGCAATATATTACTCACTTCATTCCTGATGATGTAGTATATTGGTATGTTTGGGTTTCGAATTATTAAGTAGTTATCAGAAATATTGAAATTATTGCTTTAATGATTGCAACAAAGTACTCATTTAAGAAATTAATAAAAATAGAATTTAAGGTTAAAATTAAGAGTATATTTTTATGGAAGATAATGACAATGATAGCAAGATAGACTTTAAAGCCTTTCAAGAATTTATTGAGGAATTTAAAAATGAATCTGATCGAGCGGCAGTGATATTAGGTGCAGCTAAACTTGATTTATTACTCTATCAATTACTCAAAAAATATCTAAATCCATCACCAAACAGTAATGATGATTTGTTTGATAATGATGGCCCTCTTGGTTCATTCAATTCAAAAATTTCTCTTACATATAGGCTTGGCTTAATAGATGCTCACTTCGCAAGAGCATTACACTTAATACGCAAAATTCGAAATTCATTTGCACATGAGACTTCTGGTTGCTCATTAGAATCAGGATCTAATAGAGATCGAGTAAAAGAACTAGTAGCTCCCAT
>CAZGDJ010000144.1:6248-6918 GCA_964524635.1 uncultured Rikenella sp.
ACGATCAGATATATTTATCTTGTTTAGAGTTCTTTTTTTCGATAACAAAAAGAGTACAAGTGTAGATTTTCGTATTTTGTTGACTTATCTGGCTGGAAGCTTAGAAGGATTAATAACCTTAACCAACCCGTTAAGTACTTGGGGAATTAAGCCAATGAAGTTTCACTCAGAAGCATCGAACAAAACTGCAAGAGAACTTTTAGACTCTATGAAAAACAAAAGTGCAGATATGAAAGATGATTCTGGTAAAGTTGACTTAGAAGATTTTGAAGAAGTTCATTAACTTTACCCCCTGAAATTTTTCGACTTTTTTCAGGGAAATTTTTAAACTTTTGGGGTACACCGGAGGGTACACCGGGGCGAGAAAATAGACTTATAAATATAAATAAATCATATGGTTAGCTTGGCTCTTTAAAGAACTTAAAAAAACGATAAGTTCGATTCTGACCAGCGGCACCAACGCAAAGCTAACCTCCTGATGATTCAGGGGGTTTTTTTATTTATAAGGCTCAATTCTCGCCTTTCATGGAACCAGGGACTTCATCAGCATGAGGAGAAAGGAAGGGCTGAAGGCAAGGAAGGCCCAAGGCGTTCAATTAGGCAGACCTAAAGGCAGAGGCAAGTCAAAGCTTGATGAACACAAAGAGGCTAACCGCCTTATCTTCGGCTT
>CAZGDJ010000144.1:6928-7819 GCA_964524635.1 uncultured Rikenella sp.
CTGTCTTTCTATCCTTCCCTGATGTCATCCCTGCTTGTGATGTTGTACCTATCAAAGACTGATCGGGTCTTATGCCCTGTTATCTTCATTGCAACAGTCTCTTGCGTCCCTGATCGGGTCAAGTTCCTTGCCGCTGTCAGCCTAAAATCATGAAACAGCTTTTCAGGATGTCCCGCTGCCGTGCAGGCTTCATCCCATGAGCCTCTAAAATCTATTACTCTAACCATCTCCCAACCTGATTTACCGCATCCAGCTTCCCCCGGTTACGCAGATTGTCTGACCGGTAATGTATTCGCCTTCACTGGAAACGAGAAAAATCACCATATTGCCGATGTCCTCAGGTGTGCCCTTTCTGGGGTAAGGTATCTCAGCGAACATCCTGTCAATTTCTTCCTGGGGATAGATGTTAGGTATGAACTCGTTATAAATAAAGCTTGGGGCTATTGTATTTGCCGTAATATAATAGGGAGCGGCCTCCATAGCAAGACACCGTGTAAATGCCATAACCCCAGCCTTTGCTGCAGCATAATGAGAATGTCCTCCGTTTAATCCGCGAAAGCCTGCAGTAGAGGCAATATTAACGATACGCCCGTGTTTTTGCTCAATCATTGCGGGCAATACCGCACGTGTACAGTAGAAAGTGCCATTAAGGGAGGTGTCGATAACAAGATGCCATGCATCATCCTTCATATCAACAATTCTTGAGGGGCGGTTTGTCCCGGCGTTATTTAGGAGGATGTCGATACGCCCGAACCTCTTCATCGCTACATCCACAATATTTTTTACATCATCAAGGTTTGTTACGTCACATCTGATTCCAACGGCCTCGACACCGTATTCATCCTGTATAGCCTGTGCCGTCTGGTCAGAGCGTTCTTCGTGGATGTCGGC
>CAZGDJ010000145.1:0-7803 GCA_964524635.1 uncultured Rikenella sp.
ATACTGCCTGCACATCATCATCATCCTCAAGGGCTTCAATAAGCTTAAGAACTTTGCGTGAGTCATCAACACCAAGCATTTTTGTTTCTTTTGGAATCCGTTTAAGCCCTGCCTCCTCTGCTTCAATCCCGAGATCCTCAAGCTTACGGCTTATACTTCCGAAATCCTCTTTGGGACAGGTAACGGTAATAATGTCCTCGTCAACTTCAAACTCTTCGGCTCCTGCATCAATAAGATCAAGCTCAAGACTCTCTAGGTTAACTCCTTCAGTGCTTATAGTGAAAACTCCTTTCCTGTCAAACAGGAACTTCAGTGAACCGTTAGGACCGAGAGCTCCGTTATATTTTCCAAAAATATACCGTACCGTAGCGAGAGTCCTGTTGGTGTTGTCAGTAAGACATTCCACAAAAACGGCAATGCCATGGGAGGCATAGCCTTCATGGTTGATCTCATGATAAGCCTCTGACTCTGCCCCGGAAGCTTTTTTGATAGCCCTGTCAATGTTTTCCTTGGGCATGTTGGCACCCTTGGCATTCTGAATTGCCAGTCGCAGACGTGCATTTCCGTTCGGATCTGGTCCGCCCTCGCGGACTGATATCATTATCTCTTTAATGATCTTGGTAAAGATCTTTCCTCTCTTTGCATCAGCAGCACCTTTCTTGCGCTTGATGGTTGACCATTTATTATGACCTGACATAGTGTTTCAATTTTATGCAGAAGCAAATTTATTAAATTTGCCGCTTGAACAAGCAATGATGTCAAAGAAGTTCTATATAGAAACTTACGGTTGTCAGATGAATGTAGCCGACAGCGAGGTGGTAGCCTCAATACTTGGAGAAGCCGGCTATATATCCACAAAGGATATCCATTTAGCAGACCTGATAATGGTTAATACATGTTCTATCAGGGAAAATGCAGAACAGCGAGTATGGGGGAGGCTCGATCTTTTCAGGAGTGAAAAGCGCAAAAGGCCACAAGTGGTTGTAGGTGTTCTTGGATGCATGGCAGAGAGGCTGAAAGAGAAACTTCTTGAAAGCGATAAGATGGTTGACATTGTTGTTGGCCCTGATGCATACCGTGATCTTCCGATGCTGATTTCATCGGCAGGCGAAGGGCACAAGGCTGTCAATGTGCTTCTCTCCCGCGAGGAGACATACGCTGACATAGCTCCTGTACGTTTAGAAAGCAATGGCGTTTCTGCTTTCATATCGATAATGAGGGGTTGCAATAACATGTGCGCCTATTGCGTGGTGCCCTATACCCGCGGGGGCGAACGCAGCCGCGAGCCCCATACTATCGTTGAAGAGGCAAAAGGAATATTTGCAGAAGGATACCGCGAGATAACCCTCCTGGGACAAAACGTTGATTCATATCACTATAATGAAATAAATTTTGGAAGACTGTTGGAAATGACTGCCGGAGTTGATCCGCGATTACGCGTTCGTTTCTCAACCAGCCATCCCAAAGATCTGTCTGATAACGTTCTTAAGGTTATCGCCAGGAATGATAATATATGCAAACATATCCATCTGCCTGTTCAAAGCGGAAGCAGCAGCGTGCTTGAAAGAATGAACCGGAAATATGACCGGTCATGGTACCTTGATCGTATCAGGGCAATTAACAACATAATACCGGGATGCGCTGTCTCAACTGATATTATTGCGGGTTTCTGCGGTGAATCTGAAGAGGAACATGCTGAGACCCTCAGCCTGATGAAGGAGGTTGGTTTTGACTTTGCCTATATGTTCAAGTATTCAGAAAGGCCGGGCACAAAGGCTGCGCGTCACCTGCATGATGATATCCCTGAAAAAATAAAAACAAGAAGACTTAATGAAATAATCACTCTGCAGAACCAGCTGTCAGCGCACAGCAAAAAGAATGACGTCGGCAAGACCTTTGAGGTACTTGTTGAAGGCAGGGCAAAAAAGAATCTTGACAGAGACATTGCAAAGAATATCTCCCCGGGCAATAGCCCTTCACAAAACAGGTATCCCACCCTGGTGGGCCGGACCTCAGGAAACAAGGTAGTAGTATTTCAGGCAGAAGACGTGAAACCGGGTGATTATGTGAACGTTACAATAGCATCATCCACCTCTGCAACTCTTATCGGGAAGCTGAGAGATGAATAATAAAAAAGACTTTATGCTCATGAAAAGCTTTCCCTATTCACAACCCGCAATTCGCAACTCGTAATTCGCAACTCGCAATTCGCAACTCGCAAATTATAAATATGCTCTGCGCAAATTGTCCACGTCAATGCAATGCTGACAGAACATTAAGTCAGGGATGGTGTCAGTCGGATGACAGGATACATGTCGCATCGCTTGTGTTACATAAAGGTGAAGAGCCGCCATTATCAGGAGAGAGAGGCATTGTGAATCTGTTTTTTCCGTCATGTAACATGCACTGTATCTTTTGTCAGAACTATCAGATATCAGATCGTGGGACGGAAGGGATAGTTATGACACTGGAAGAGGTATGCGACGCGATAGCTGAGTTGTTGCCTTTGTCTGAGGGCAACCTGGGGTTTGTTTCCCCGACTCATTATGTACCCCAGATGGTTTCCATTGTGAGGGAGTTATGGCAACGAGGGCATCATCCGGTTATAGTTTATAATACTAACGGATATGAGATTCCCGAAACTATACGGAGTCTTGAAGGCATTGTTGATGTCTGGCTGCCTGATTTCAAGTACTCAGACGACACGCTGGCGGAGGAGTTGTCAGCGGCGCCGGGCTACAGCGCATTCGCGCTGCCATCTCTGAAAGAGATGGTGCACCAGTGTGGCGTCACGCTGCAGACAAACGGGAGGGGCATAGCGCAGCGAGGCGTCATCGTGCGCCACCTGGTGCTGCCCGGCGCCGCAGAAAACAGCATCGGGGTATTGCGACTTATTGCAGAAGAGATTTCTCCCAACCTGCATATATCATTAATGTCACAATATTATCCGCCCAACGAGAATTTGCGATTTGCGAATTGCGAATTGCGAATAGGATATAATCATTCTCTAAACGAGAAACGCGAAACCCTGAAGTCTCTTATGAGAACTATAACTCATGAAGAATACGAGATTGTTTTAAATGCATTCAACGATCTCGGTTTCACCAGGGGATGGATTCAGGATTTTGAAAGCCATCTCACTTACAGACCTGACTTCTCAAATAAGGACCCCTTTAAATAGAAGAAATAATCCATCCTATTGACAATCGTCTTAAGAGCATTATTGTTCTATCTATTCTGAATTTTTATCCTTCTTCTCTTTTTTTATGTTAAGAATATATTTGTCAATCAAATAGGCACCGGCACTTAAAAGAATTGTCATTATTAAGGCAATTCTCCAACTGAAAACATCAAAAAACACCGGAATCCATATAATTGACAGAACAACTAAACAAATTACAACGGTTTTCATTTTTTATAGTTTGCTTATCCATTTTGCAACTTTGCCAACAACGCCGGTGGAACCAGCTACAGCACCGGATAGTGCTCCGAAACCTACAGAACCCCAATTAACCTCACCATTGACCAGATATGATCCTATTGCACCAGAGGCTGCTCCCCATAATGCACCGACAGCATCTGCAGCCACCCATGCCGGGATTAACTTTATTTCTTTTGTCATTAGCTCCTGACCTTCAGCATTTTTCTCCCACCATTCCAAAGAAGATAATGAAATTGCAATTGCATATCCACTAATATAACCATAATTTGAATTGGAGTCGTATTCAGCTGCAAGCCAATCTTCTTTCAGCTGCTTAATAGAATTCCCCAATTCACCCTGAGATATTAAACCATTAAAACAAAGATTGGATAAATCAATCAATTCAAGTAAGATCGAACTCTCGAATTTGTTAATAATCTGATAATTCAGAGCTGTGTCAAGAATAGAATACAAAGTTTGTGTCTCTTTTTCGGATTTTATCAATGTCTCTTTGTTTACAAGTTCCAGGACTGAATTAACATTGTATAGGTATTTAGCTCTTTGGAATTCTTGCTCCAGTATCTTTCTATCGATGTCTGAAAGAGCACATTTCTCAACAAACCCTATATGAATGCTATTAACATATTCTAGCCTGTCATTTGTTGATTTAATCTCATCAATTGGATTGAACTCGCTTTGAATATTTGTCATAAAGTCATTATGTAAATCCCCAAAGCTTTGGAAAACCTCAAAGTCCATAAGGTCATTTTTCGGGTTGTGCATTTTTTCCTTCCCGCACGAGAAAAGAAGGGGCACCATTAAAAATAAACCCACAATAATAATTGATTCAGACTTTTTCATTTTTGCAGCATTTAAATTAGCCTACTGGATTTTCAGTGAACATTCGGCATATTTTCACTTTAAAATCATTATGGGAGGTCAACCCGGATATGACCGATTACACAATTAATCCACACTCTAAAATTATAAAGCAGTGTTCCTTATTCACCAACAATCAATATCTACTGAAACAAGTAAATCTACAGCTTGACTTAACAAAATTAGTACAGGTTTTGATTTATGTCAATTTTTTTTGACTGTACTAATTTACCAGCCGCCCGGTTCTGCCCGGCGACTAAAAACTATAACTCATGAAGAATACAAGATTGTTTTGAGTGCAATCAACGATCTCGGTTTCACCAGGGGATGGATTCAGGATTTTGAAAGTCATAGAAATTATCGACCTGATTTTCACAGGGAAAATCCATTCATTTAAATTGAATAGTATTTTATGTCCTGTCCGGTGAGTTCCTTTTTATCATAAATATTTCTTCCGTCAAAGACCACACATTCTTTCATAACGCTTTTGAGAACAGTCCATGATGGCACTCTGAATTCCTTCCATTCTGTCAGCAACAATACTGCTGAAGCATCAATGCAGGCTTCATACATATCCTTGGCATAAACTATATCGATTCCTTTTTTGCGGCACTCATCCATGGCAGCAGGATCATAACCGGAAACAATCCCTCCTGCTTTCTTAATAAGATCGATTATTACAACCGAGGGAGCTTTTCGGATATCATCTGTCTCAGGTTTGAAAGACAAACCCCATACAGCGATTTTAAGGCCCCTGATGTTGTTATTGAAATGTCCCAATAACTTATTGAAAAGCACTATCTTCTGAAGATCATTAACTTCTTCAACCGCCTCGACAACTCTCATTCTGAGGCCATGAATCTTTGCCGTATGAATCAGGGCCCTGATATCCTTCGGAAAACACGAGCCTCCGTAACCTATACCCGGATACAGGAACTTGCTGCCTATGCGGTTGTCAGTTCCAATACCTTTTCTTACCATGTTTACATCAGCACCAACAGCTGAACACAGATTGGCAATATCATTCATAAAACTGATGCGAGTGGCCAGCATAGCATTAGCCGCATATTTCGTCATCTCAGCAGAAGGAATATCCATATAGATAACCCTGAAGTTATTCAGCATGAATGGCCTGTAAAGCCTGTCCATAATATCGCGGGCTTTCTCAGAGTTTGTGCCGACAACTACCCTGTCTGGTCCCATGAAATCTTTTATGGCAGTCCCCTCTTTAAGAAACTCCGGATTTGATGCAACATCGAAATCAATCTTCAGGCCTCTGGCTTTCAGCTCCTTAGCAACTACAGATTCTACTTTCTTAGCTGTTCCGACAGGTACCGTGCTTTTGTTTACGATCAGGATATATTTGTTCATATTCTTCCCTATCTCAGCAGCTACCTCAAGAACATGCTTCAAATCAGCGCTCCCATCCTCATCAGAAGGAGTTCCGACAGCAAGGAATACTGCCTCAATATGATCAAGCGTCTCTGCCAGATTTGTGGTAAAGTGAAGTCTTCCGGCCTCGGCATTCCTGCTGACCATCTCTGAAAGCCCCGGCTCATAAATAGGTAAAATGCCCTTTTTCAGGTTATCAATCTTCCGTTTATCGACATCAACGCATGTCACGTCAATCCCCATTTCAGCAAAGCATGCCCCGGATACCAGTCCCACATAGCCTGTACCAACAACTGAAATATTCATAGTAATATTTTATAGTTCCACTTAAGATTGCGAAGATAAAGATTCTCTGGTAACCCTTGTTTTTTTTTCATATGAAACCACGCTCACAATCTTGTTTTAAAGGTTTAAGAAATCACATTTTTTTTGCTTTTGCCTGATTTTTGTAATAAATTGGGAGCTTAAATATCTACTTTAAAGAATTTTATATCTGAAACTTCAATAATTTTTAAGCGCAGTCATCATATGAATTTCAATGCTAGCATAGCCGGGAAAGTTCTGATTGTTTGCACTTTCTTCATTTCATGGGGTTCCGCCATCGGACAACAGACTCCATTTAACCCTGTCATCTCCAGGGCTTTTACTCCTATAATCTTTAATCCAGCAATGACCGGGAGTAAAGATTTTGCTACCCTCGACCTTGCAGCCGTTCTGCAGGGTGATAATATGTCTCAGGTTATAAGCGGGAATTCAAGAATTGCAAAAAAAACACCCAGGTATTTCAACTCACCATCATCAAAGGATTTTACCAACTTTGGGGTTGGAGGAACATTTTTTCATGATATAATTGGGGCTTCTAATTCAATTGGAATAAGTGCTGCAGCTTCATATCAGATTCCACTTGCCAAAAACAATCTTTCATTTTTGTCATTTGGTGCTGCTGTAAAGGGCATTTATAATAGAATGGATTCCATTCCTGATCTTGCGGCTCCTGAAAAAATATCAATCTTCCCAAACCTTGATGCCGGTATATACTACTATAACCCCACTTTCTATGTTGGCCTTTCGTCAGTCAACATCCTTGGAAATCCTCTTGACAGTGCTGACATGAGTATTTATGGTATGCCTGTTTCAAGACAATATTTTTTTCATGCAGGGTATAAGCTGGTTATAAGCAAATCCTATAATATCGTTCTGGAACCCTCTTTGACTATTAATCTGGATGACTCGCTCTCCTTTGAGCCAACAGAGATCCTTGAACCGTCAGTAAAACTCTATCTTGACAATTTTTGTTTAGGCACATATATCCATGATTTTGATAAATTGTCATTCTTTTTCCAGTACAAATTCCCGGGATTTTACCTTGGAACCCTAATTGATTTCCCGAGAGGTACACCATTTTATAAAAAAGAGCTGACTATTGAACTTGGCCTTGGCATTAATTTGTCAAGATTAAGATCCTCATATTTTCAAGCCTGGCATTGGTAGAAACTGTTATTACTTGTATGAAAAAACAATTTGTAATTATTCCGCTGTCATTTTTTATCCTCACGTGTTTACCGGCACTTGCTGTTGAAAACAGTTTTTTAACAAAAGCTGATCTGAAGTCTGAAATAGTATACTCAAAAGACACAATTTTCAATAGCCCCTTTAATTTGGAAGCCTTCAACCTAAGCATAGTGCCTCCATCTTCCGGGGTCCAGTTTTACAAAAATGGTATAGTCTTTCTATCACTCCCTCAGGGCAAATTAAAGGTGCCAATGAATCATCTTTCATTTGGCTCAGTCATGGCTTATAAGTCCGTGATTAATGATACTGATGTTGGCGAAATGACACCTTTCACTTCCTCTGTTCCTTTTATCTATCCATGTGAAGCCATTACCTTTAGCAAAGACTTTAACACTATGTATTTCACCAGGATATCAGATACTGACAAAAAGGAAAAGATATATAAAGCTGTTTATTCTCCTGGCGGAAACACCGGAGCGGATTGGGTTGTTGAAGAAGCACCTCTGGGATTCTGTAAGGATAATTCAGTCTATACACACCCGGCCTTATCTGCCGATGGGAAAATGATGATTTTTGCCTCAGACCAGCCAGGATCTGTT
>CAZGDJ010000146.1:0-7784 GCA_964524635.1 uncultured Rikenella sp.
TATTTGTTCTGCCGTGACAGATAAAGAACTGTGATCCTCCTGTATCTCTCCCGGCGTGAGCCATTGAGAGTACGCCACGGTCATGATACTGTCTTGAACCAGTTATTTCACATTTGATTTTATAGCCTGGTCCGCCTGTGCCAACGCGAGGGTCACTAAGGTTCTTTGAGAAAGGGCAACCACCCTGAATGACAAAATCCGGGATGACTCTATGAAAGGCAAGTCCATCGTAGAATCCTTTCCCGGCAAGTGTTACAAAGTTTTCTACTGTACCCGGAGCGTCATCATCATACAGCTCAGCTTTCATAATCCCTTTTGGGGTGTATATCTCGACAAATCTCATTACTTGACTATTTCAAGAAGTTCTATTTCAAATATCAAAGTTGAGTAAGGAGGTATAACTCTTTGAGCTCCTCTTTCTCCGTAAGCCAGTTCATAGGGGATAAACACTTTATACTTTGATCCAACAGACATCAGCTGCACTGCTTCGTCAAACCCTTTTATCGACTGATTCTGGTTGACAGCAAATTCGTAAGGTTCGCTTCCAATTGACGAATCAAACTTGTTGCCATCAAGGAATGTGCCGGTATAATGCACTTTAACCTTGTCAGAAGGTCCGGGTTTTTCACCAGTCCCCATTGTGAGGACCTCATATTGCAATCCACTTGCTGTCTCGATAACACCTTCACGTTTCTTATTCTCGGCAAGAAATTTTTCACCTTCTTCGATATTCTTCCCATATTCCTTTTTCATCATCTCCATTTGTATCTTATTCAGGGCTTCCTGAATATACAAGTTGGCGCTTTCATAATCAAATGCGGATTCTCCATTTTTTGAATCGATATAACCTTTTGCCATCATCACTGGATCAATCTGCATACTGTCAAACTGCAGAAAGACATAGTAATTATTTACGCCAACAGCATAAGCAATAGAGTCTTGAGCAGTTTTGACCTTGGCGGTTTTAATTCCTGATTCGGTGCATGATGAAAAGGCGATCGCTGCAATTACAGCGAAGAGCATTAAACGGTTGATTTTCATGTTATAAGTTTTAAATTAAAGTTCGTAAATATACTATTTTGATAATTATTATTCTTTCTCTTCTTCTTTAATCACCTTAAGAAGCTCTACTTCAAAGATCAGTGTTTCAAATGGCTTTATGACATTTCCGACTCCTCGTTCACGATATGCCAGGTCTGAGGGTATGTAGAACATGTATTTTGATCCCTCCTGCATCAGCTGAAGGCCCTCAACCCAACCCTGAATAACATTTCCCACCCTGAACTGAGCCGGTTCTCCACGATCGTATGATGAATCGAATTTTGTTCCATCAATAGTGGTCCCTTTATAATTGACAACAACAATATCATTTGGACCGGGTGTGCTGCCGGTTCCTTTAGCGATGACTTTATACTGAAGCCCGCTTGGCAATGTGATAACGCCGTCAGCCTTGCTGTTTTCACTCAGAAATTGGTTTGATGCGTCTATGCTTGATTTGTATTGTTTCTGCAGCTTCACTCTTTCACGCTTTTCCATATAATAGATAATGAAGTCATTAGCAACGGAATCGTTCATGATGCATTTGTCTTTTGACGCATCAGTCATGCCCTTGGCAAACTGCTTTGCATTTATTGGAATACTGTCTTTCAGATAGTATTTATAATTGGCAACGCCCAATGCATATGATAGGGAGTCTTCAGTATTGGCAAACCTGACCTTTTGTGCATTTGCCGGCAGAACGGCAATGATCAGTAAGGCGATTAGCGGAAATAAACTTCTGGTTTTCATTTTTCGTTTTCTCAAATTTCCGCTAAGGTAATAATAGCATGTAAAAGGGGGGCATGTTGAGGCTCATTTTTTTATGGCGCATGTTATAACCCTCTTCCCCGGGGGCCCTGGCAGGTGATTGACTTCAAAGCCCAGATCCTTCAGTATTCTTTTAAGGCTACCCTTTGCCGAGTAAGTAACAAACACTGAGCCCTGGTGAGTCACTTGGGCAATCTTCATCAACACCTCATTAGTCCACATCTCCGGCTGTTTATCAGGTCCAAAGGCGTCAAAGTAGATCAGATCATACATCCCTTTGACAGGGTCTTTCGTCAGATCCATCTCAATCTTATGCAACATGAACCAGGGAGTAATTGTCACATTTGATCCCCAACTGGCATTATGAATGGCGTCAAAGAGTGTTTTATCTGCCAGACCGGCAGCTTCAGGGTGATTAAGTATTGAAACAATTTCTGCTGGCAGAGGGTATTTCTCAAGTGAGGTGTATGAAACCTTTCTGTGTTGCTTCTCTGCAGCCTGAGCTGTAAGAAGAGCATTAAGTCCCGTACCGAAACCTATTTCCAGCAGACTTACGTTTTCGCTGGTATAATGGTTGAAGCCTGCTTCGATGAAAATATGCTTTGATTCTGTAAGCGCCCCAAAGTGAGAGTGATAATGTTCATCAATTAAGGGAACATACAATGTATGCGAACCATCACCTGTAACCTTAACCTGAGGATGCTCATTCTGTCTGGCAGAATTCATAGGCTAATGGTGATTTATACTTTAAAACCCATAACCAGAACATCGTCAACCTGTTCGTAGGTGCCCTGCCAGTCAATAAATGTTTTCTTAAGAATATCATGTTGTTTTTCAACCGGTTTCGAGGCAATAGAGACAAGAAGTTCCTGAAAAGGTCTGTACATAAATTTTTTGCCCGCCGGACCTCCGAATTGATCAGCATATCCATCGGTGAAAAGATAAATAGCATCACCTTTTCTGAGATCAAGGGGTTGACCGATGAAAGGTTTTTCTGCCACTACATGAATTCCAATAGGCATTCTGTCAGCTGGTATCTTTATCAATTCGCCGTTTCTGACAAGGTATAACGGATTATTGGCTCCGGCAAAGGTGCCTTTCATTGTTGCAGGATCAAGCACACAAAGCGCTATATCCATTCCATCGCGTGCTTCGCCTGTTACTCCTTTTTGTTTCAAGGCTCTTATTACCTCGTCACGCAGTGAGTTTAGTACTATCGCTGCATCGAGATATTCAGAGGTGTTAACGATTTCGTTCAGAAAGGCGTTACCAAGCATGCTCATAAAAGCTCCCGGTACGCCATGACCTGTACAATCGGCAGCAGCAATAATCATCTTTCCTTTTTTTCGCACACCCCAGAAGAAATCTCCGCTTACTATATCCTTGGGCATAAAAAGGATGAAGTTGTCTATACCCCATTCATTCATAAATGTTGTAGAGGGCAGAACAGCTGACTGAATTCTGCTTGCATACATGATGCTGTCTGTGATTGCTTTGTTCTTTTGCTCAATCACTTCTTTCTGTTCTGAGATTTCATAGTTTTTTTTCTCCAGATCCTCGTTGATGTTTTCAATATGTTTTTTGCTTTCAGCCAGTTTTTTATTTTTAGCTCGTGAGGAGATCAGGCTTGCCAGAATTGTAAGGGCTATAATGATTGCAAGTATCACCAGCACAATGGCAGTCTTGCGCCTTGCTTTTTCAATAGATACTTCCTGGAGTAGCTTTTCCTGTTCATCAGCCTGGGCCTTAAGAGTAAGGTCTGCTATTGTCTTCTCCTGCTCAAGGACCTGAATATCACGTTGTTGCTGTTCGGTACGGTTTCTCTCTACTTCCAGGTCAAAAGCCTGGCGCAGGCGCTGCTGTTCAGAAGCTTTCAGGTCCGCAGTGGCCCTTAAAGCCATTATCTCACTCTGTTTGCTGAGTGAATCACTCCTCAAAGCGCGCAGCTCACTTTGCATGCTTAGTGAATCAGCCTTTAGTTTCTTTATTGTAAGAAAGCGCAGATCTTCATCGGATATTTCAAGAAGCAACTTTTGCTCAAGTTCTTCGTAATACCTGACACGATTATTACGATCGGTTGCAGCCATCTCCTCTGCAAATGCAAGACTATCACGTAACCAGAGGTGTCTTTGAAAATACTCGAGAGCCATAATGAAATCATTTCCCTTCTCCTTTACTTCTGAATATGTTTGGTAGCATTGCCGGAGTACATCATAATCACCTGATGATTTCGAGTCTTTTATGCAATCCCTGCAATAAAGCTCAGCATGATAGAAGTCGTTTTCTTTTAAAAATATTCTGGCAAGAATATGATCAATTCTTGCTTTTTCGGAGGTGGCCCCTGATTTTTCCGCATTATCTATTGCTTTAAGTAAAGTTCGTTGGGCTTTATCCTCTTCTCCGGTATTCTGATAACAGATTGCAAGGTTAGTCAGGGTTGTTGCCATTTGCTCATCCTCACCATTGGTTAATTTTAAATACTCAATTGCCTTTCTAAAGTATTCTCCGGCTTTTGGATATGATTCCTGCCTGAAATGAATATAACCGATATTATTATGTAATCCGGCAAGGGTGCTTTTATCATCTCGTTTTTCATTAATTACGAGAAGAGACTCATATCTTATTATTGCTTGCGATGCACTCATGCTTCCGATCACCTGTGACGTTAAAACTGCAGGAATATTAAAACTACCACCCCAAAATTTTGATAAGGGTAAGGAGTTGTCAAATATTTTCAGATAAGAAGAAGCTGAGCCCTGCAGAGCCATGATAATACCTGAGGTGTCTGATTGTTTTTCGTACCAATAGCAGGCTGTATCGAACCATCTGGCGGATGATATATAGTCACCAAGCATAAAAGATGCTTTACCTGAAAGTTCTGCACTTGCTGCTTTTGCAGCAGGCAATTGAGAGCTGTAAAGGCTAAAGCTTCGGAATGAATATTCATTAGCTTTCCGGAATACATTAAATGCAAAATACTTACCTGCAATTATATCCCATACGTCAGCTTCCTGTTTCTCAAGTTTCGCCTGGCCATAGCCTGAACCCGCTCTCAGGAGGTTTCGAAGAGTGTTTTCCCAATCCGGGATCTTATCATAAGCAAGTCCAAGCAGCCTGTAGTTGTCAGCAGTAAGCTCAGTATAATTGTTGCTTAGTGAAAGCTCAAGAGATTTTCTTAAGTACCATCCGGTGCTGTCAATTTTTCCTGCAGCGTCAGCTGCAACAGCATGGTTGTAATATCCTCTGGCCTTGAGATATTCGTTTCCCCTGTCTTTATCAAAAGTTGTATTATCTTGTTGTGCCCTAATAATTTGTGGTTGAAATGACATAGACAAAAGAAGCAATATGTTCAGACAGATGCTTTTCATCAGTTGAGCGTATAAGTCAGGCCGACATGAAAAGTGCGTCCGTTCTGAGGAGAAAATGGCAGTGCTGCATTCATCACTGAATATACTGGTCCTCCGTATTTTTCATCAAAGACGTTGTACCCTTTAACAAAGGCATGAAGGTTATCACTTATTGAATAATCAGCACAGATATCCAGTGTATAGAAACCGGGGACATCGCCAAAGAGTTTGTTGTAAAGCTTCTCAACCGGGATTAATAATCTCAGCCAGTTTGATTCCCAGGAGGTGGTCACAATAAGCGAAAAATCCCTCACAGGCTCCATCGATATCTTAAGTTGACCGAAGTGGTTTGGTGTAAGGGAGAGGTCAGACAGGAAGTCACCTGCAATTTCCATCAGGTCAGGGAATTTAGAACTTGCATCTGGTGCTGCAAATGAGAGACTGAGTTCTGCATCCATATTTATTCTCCTGATTATGTCAGGAGCACTAAATGTTGCCTGAAGTCCGTAAAGCCTGAGCATACCCTCGCCCTGATTTGTTTTTGTCAAGACTGAGTCCTGATTGGATTTTGGCAACTCACCCGGCTCAAGGTACCTGTACTGGTTTACAATAATGTTTCGGATCTCATTATAATAGACAGAAATATCCGCATTAACACGTGATTTCATTGCTTTCACCATGCCTATCTCAACTGACATAAAGTTTTCCGGCTCAAGTTCAGTATTCGGGTATATTAAGTATTCAAGCTGCTGGGGTGAACTTCCGTGACGATAGGCCAGCGCCTGATGTGACATTGATGATGGCGGGGCCTTGTAGGCAAAACCTACGGAGGCCCTCAGTGTAGCACGTTTTGTTATTGGGTAAAGAGCTGCAATCCGGGGACTGAAACTAAGACCATAAAGAGAGTTTTTGTCAACCCGGATACCTCCCATCAGCCTGATGCGGTTAAGCGAATAATAACCCTGGATGAAGCCTGAAAAGTTTCTGAAGTTAATGGGCGTTATCCCAAAATTATTAGTGAATGAGTCAATTTTCTTTATTTGAGCACTGAAGGGCTTGTAGTACGCACCAATAAAAGGTGCATCTAGAAAGTTAGTCTGAGGCAGATTACCTGAAAACTGGAATGCTGCTCCTGTAACTATCTCAAGCATTCTTGATGCATTTATAGTAAAAAGCTGTTCAATGAGGATGTCATTTCCTGCTGAATATCTGTATACTTTATCTGTGTAATCAATGAAGTTTACACCAATGTTTGTGTTGTTATCCATCCGATAGTTGAGGGATGATATATTCGTTAAAGATGAAAACCATGTCAACCACCGGTGATTAAAGTTTAAAGAGGCGCTGCTGATATTTTCACCCCAGTAGTTCTGAGGATTGTTATACCTGAAAAGATATGTGGTGAGCCCGAGACTGCTGTGGGAGCGTCGATACAGATTATTGAAGGTAAATGTTAAATCCCTGAATTTCAATGACAGACCCAGTGTATTGCTCTCAGTCGGGAATTTGCCCAGTTGAGGAAGAGTTATTGATCCTACATACTTTTCCGGGTATTCAGCTTCAATGAAGTCGGCTGATGTGGTAGGCGATCCTTGAAAAGATGATTCGTTTACATCAATGGCATCTACCTTTTCACCATTTATATCAAATGTTACATCATTCTTTTGCAAGTAGTTAAGAGGATTATATGCATCTTCATAACCCAGCTTTATATTATAATCGCTTGCGCTCGATTTGCCGCCATAAAAACTATACTGAAGGATGTTTTTGTTCTTGCCGGCTTTTCCTCCTACAATGAAATTGGTATTGAAGTAATTGTCAAGTCCCATGGTGATATCTCCGGCAGCAAACGTACCCTTCTCAGCTTCACGTGTTACAATATTTATTACTCCTGAGACAGCATCAGCTCCATAGACTGCTGCTGCAGGTCCATAAATAACTTCAATTCTTTCAGCCTGTTTAACAGGCAGCTGTTCCAGGATTGGCATTCCCACAACAACAGAAGGTTTAATTGGCACACCATTGATAAGGATCAATGTGTAAAGATTGCCTACAAGACCCCTCAACTGGAATGTCTCACCCATCTCACCATTGCCGGGTTGTGAGACCCTCATGCCTGGCATGTTTTTTAAAACATCCACAAGAGAAGTGTAGTGATTTAGCAGAATCTCTTCACGTTCAATAATGTGAATGGTGATCGGAAGTTCATTTAGTTTCTTGGAGGTACGGCTTGCCGATGTCACACTTATTTCATTGGTGTCATTCTTAAAAATAAGATCAAAGTATCCAAGCTTCAGGTTTGCAGAATATGGATCCTGTGTTCCGACAACCTGTCCATCCAGAGAGAGTGTTAGCGATAATGTCGCAAACAGAAGAAAAGAATGTGCTTTCATCCTTTCTTAAATAAATATAGATAAATGTACTATAAAAATAGCAAATGATCTAAAACTGAAATGGAAGTATAAGCACCTTATTCCGAAATGGACTATATTTAAGCATGGAAAAGATTAGGCACGCAACAATCAGGCTGCTGCTTGTTTCTGCAGCGCTTTTCGTTTCTGTCACTGTTTCACTGGCACAGGATCAATCGCTGATAACAGTAGCTCAGGATGCGTCAGGAGATTTTACTAC
>CAZGDJ010000147.1:0-7664 GCA_964524635.1 uncultured Rikenella sp.
CTGAGGAATAAGCTCAATGTCACGCGGAGGGTTAGGAAGTACTATTTGTATTATATCTCCGGGTTTGACCCGATAGCTTGGCTTTGCCGGCACTTCATTGACAAGGATGTTCCCTGCATCAGCAGCAGCCTGTATGCGTGTACGAGAAACGCCTTCAATGCGCACAGACAGATACTTGTCCATTCGTATTATTGACTGATGCGGATCAACTACATACCGGTAGTGCTCAAAGAGCTCCTGCTCCTGTTCGGGTAACTCAGGCTTTTCTTCTTCAGTCATTGCAACAATCAGTTGGTTTTGATGAAGCGGATGAGAGAGAGAGGTACACCTTTCACTGTTTTTATAGCCATAATATAATAACCTGCAGGAAGTTGGCTGACATCAGGATTTTCAGTGCGCGGTAAAGAAAGTATACAGGTACCTGTTAAATTATAGATGCTGATTCTGTAATCGTCAGGAGCCAGGTCTGAAGCTTCAAGAGTCATTTCTCCTGATGTGGGATTTGGATAAAGCCTGAAAAGATCATTAAACAGAGTCTCATAACCGGTGGAGGTAGTTGACCCGTTACAAGACATAACCGCCCTCATCATTATAATACCCGGAGCCTGCGATGGCTGCCATATACCGTTCAGGCAGAAATACTGACGGTTTTCATGAGGAGTATTAAGATCAAGCCCCGCGTTCAGAAATGTCTCTGAGAGTTGTTGCCATCCTATCCAGAAATAACCGCTGACGCGTATAGGATGTTCAAAATAGTATGTCACGAAGCCGTTATTATCAATCCCGGGAGCTGCAACAGGCCCTTCAGTTGTTCCAAGCAATGCTCCTGGCACTCCATTATTATCAGCCCATACCTTGATGTCAAAGCCACGCTGGTTGGCATTATTAACAGCATCATTGAAACAAAGCCTGACAGCAGCAACTGAATCAGGCAGAAAAGCTCTGAATTTCAATGCCGCCATTGCAGTGCGTGACCCCTGCCCGTTAATACCATATCCGGCTTCGGCAGTTCCGTCATCAATTGCATAGTAGTCATTGAAATACTGATAAAAGTGCAGAGTATCATTTCCGGACGGGTCACCAGGGTCAGGAGGATCAATTAATGTAGTTACCCTGAATAAGGCTGAATCCTGAGAGACTGAAGCTTCATCATCGTAAAAATTATATATTAGGGTAGTATCCTGTGAAAAAACCGAAAGGGGAGGAACATTTGTATTACCCACCGTATCACGATGTACTAACTCATTCTTGTAAACGTCAAAAATGTTAATCTCCCAATAAACATTAAGGTAAGGACTTAGAGTGTCATTATTACGAAAAAACATTGACACTGTATCGCTCATTACTGTAAGGTATGCTTTTTTAAACTGATTCCAGGGTATTGCCTCATAGCCTTTTATCAGGGATCTTTGAGGAAGAGTCATAGCAACATCACGGTAAAAAATATCATTTACTGTACGGTTTTTATCAAGTTTCACATAATCAATGTTCCACTGGTCGGCATTTCCTGCTTTTGATGGCTCTGAGCCGATTCCAGACAGTGAGGCATAATTGATAAACCTGAACCTGAATCCCTTATCAAGAAAGCGGGATGCTGTCACAGGTATCATCACTTGTTTGAATCCGCTGGTTGCTTCTCCTTCTGCATGCCAGACATTATACCATTTCTTTTCTGAGGGTGACCAGAAATGCAAAGTAAGACTGTCATTCGTCTCAGGCAAATCTGCAATGCCGCCTGCTTCATAAAGAAAGCTCAGGTAAACGCTATCTTCAGGTGCGTATGAAAGGTCAATGTACACAGATGTCAGACTGTCAGCAGAGAAGGCTCCTGAAGATGCTTCTTCATACAGCTTTCCATATTCATCAAGGCAGTCAAATGTTGCGACTCCCTGTGTGATTTGGTTAGATGAAAAGGTATTATTTATAAATGTCATCTTATCATCCCATAATGATTGAGATGGATAAGGTGACTCATAAGAGAAGTCATCAATGAAAGGAAGATTTATTGTATCCGTTCCTTTTGAGTTTTTCAGCAGGTTATAGGATGAAGCGGCATTCATCTGCCTGTTGTATGAAAGACCTGTAACAATTTCCTGTGAATTTGCCAGCCCTGTCGAAAGCAGGAATAACCAGGTAATTATGTGCCATCTTATCTTCATCCAAAGAGTATAGGCTAAAATCCGGAGCTGTCAGAAATATCAGAGCCATAAACAGATGTTGTGTCAGATGGCAGCTTAAGCGTATCAGTGGTGAGCCAGATATAGACTGCCGAGCCAAGCTGAACAGAGGCTTCAGGATGATATTCAGGATTCTGTTTATAAACAAAAGCAATTAATGAATCAGAGGCATTGGCTACTGTAGCATCAAAGACAAAAGCTCCAAGATTAAGAGATGCTCCCAGTATCTCGCTGCGGGCTCCTTCAAGAGAGTATCCTTTCAGATCTGGCACAGCCGTGCGTTGACTGCTCAGACCCCTGCCCAGAACAAGGTCAATAACCATTCCTTTTTGTACCGAGTCCCCTGCAACAGCCTCCTGCCCATGAATAGTCTGTTTCAAAACAAAATCCACAGTAAGGTCCGATACATAATTGAGCTGGCCGATCTGCAGTCCGGAGGTCTCTATCAACGCCAGGGCCTGACGGCGGGGAAGTCCAACGAGATCCGGCACAGCAACCATTTCAGGGTTAAAAGCGTTTATAGTAACATTTATCGTTCTTCCTTTCTTAACACGATGGCCTGGCATAGGTACCTGTTCTGCGACACATCCACGGGGAACAAAAGCAGTGTATACTGAATCAATAACATTAAATCGCATTTTGTTTTTCACGGTCAGATTCTTTGCTTCCTTAAGAGTGAGACCTCTCAATTCGGGTACAGGTCTTGACTGACCGTGATGGGTATATATATTCAGCCATAGTACCAGAAAGATGACAATGCCAACACCTATAACCAATACAAGTCCCAGTTGTTTAAAAAAAACTTTACTCTTGATAAATTCCTTAACGCTCATCTCGGGCTGACAGATTTAATATTAAACGTAGAGTCAAAGATAAAATTATATTGTCAGAGTTTAGATTTCACCACTCCTTTACAACATTGTAATTTGTATCTCTTTCAACAGGTTTGTAGCCTGCTGTACGAATCAGGGCCACTAACTCGGTTGTGGAGATACCGGGTCTTGAGTCTTCAGCACCTGCCATAGAATATATTCTTGTAGTGTCATCAATAGTTCCGTCCAGGTCATCAACTCCAAATGCGAGACTCATCTGTGCTGCATTTTTCCCTACCGCGGGCCAGTATGCTTTAAGATGGGGGATATTGTCAAGGAAGATGCGGGAGAGAGCATAATTGCGCATATCTTCAGTCACAGGTACTTCACCTAACTCATACATGAGGTTGTTTTCCCTTCTGTATTTAAGTGGAATGAATGCATTGAACCCTTTAGTACGATCTTGCAGGTCACGCAAACGCAATAAATGGCTTATCCGTTGTTCGGCGCTCTCAGCATGACCGTAAAGCATGGTTGCGTTTGAAGGTATTCCCAGACCGTGGGCTGCTTCATGGATTGCAAGATATGTATCTGCATCTGTCTTTTCGTTGCAAATACGCATTCGGAGAACTTCATCAAAGATCTCGGCACCACCGCCCGGAATTGAATCAAGGCCATATTCCTTCAACAACTTAAGGCTTTCAACAAAAGTAAGACCTGCCTTCCTGGTCATATACTCAATCTCAACAGCTGAATATGCCTTTATGCTTATGTCAGGTCTTAATTTCTTTATAGCAGAGAGTATTTTTCCGTAATAATGGATATCACGCGAGGGGTGTACCCCGCCTGTTATATGCACTTCAGTGACCGGGATTCCATCAAATCGTCTTACAATATCAAGGATCTCATCTTCAGATAATTCCCAGCTTTCGGGATCCCCTGCCTGTTTATGATAAGAACAGAACCTGCAATTGTAAATACAAATGTTTGTAGGCTCAATATGGAAGTTACGGTTAAAATAAACTGTGTCGTCACTTTGTCTCTTTTTTGACTGTGTGGCAAGCAGAGCCATAAGTGAGAGATCGGCAACTTTATACAAAACCAGGGCCTCATCAGGCGTAAGTCTTTTTCCGTCAAAGACTTTGCCTGCCACATATTGCATCTCACCGTTTATATTTTTAAGTACTGAATCTTTCATTGTGTCAGCATGCACAAAATTAACAAGACCATTCATACATAAAAAAAGAAACCGTCTTAATTGTTCATCAAGACGGTTACAATATTTTCTTTTTGGTCTTTTAGTCTTTGTGCCCGGTCTCATCAGAGACGGTCAGTTTCTTTCTGCCTTTGGCTCTTCTGGCAGCAAGAACGCGCCTGCCATTCGGGGTTGACATCCTCTCCCTGAAACCATGAGTGTTAGTCCTCCTTTTCCTTGATGGCTGAAATGTCCTCTTCATTGTGCAAATATTTTGGTGTTGTTACTAACTGATTTTTGAGAATGCAAAGGTAGCTTTTTTTTAATATTACAAAACTCAATGCGGATTTTTTTTAAGATCACCAGGGAATATAGACTATTTTTTTTGTCTCGAAGAAAGATTCATCAAAAAATTCTCCAATATTTATTATTGATGCCTTACCTGCAAAATGTTTGAGTTCTTCTTCAAGATCACCTCCCTTAAGGCACAAATACCCGTTTTTCAGTCTGTTTGAAGAATCAGGAGAAATGAGATGCCGTGTGAGGTTTACAAATCTTGACATGTCTGTTACCGCCCTGCTGACAATAAAATCGAACCTGCCGGTAAAATCTTCAGATCTGCAGGCGATTGCAGTGACATTTTCTATTTTAAGGGAATTTACTATTCCATCGACCACTTTAATTTTTTTAGCAATTGAATCAATCAATGTAAATCTCACCTCGGGGAATAATATTGCCAGGGGGATACCGGGAAGTCCTCCTCCGGTTCCAACGTCAATTATCTCTGTTCCAGGATTAAAGGTTGTTAGTTTAGCAATGGAGAGAGAATGGAGAAGATGATTGATTGTGAAGTTGTCGATATCTTTTCTCGAGATGACATTGATCTGATCATTCCACTCCCTGTAAAGCTCAGGTAACAGAACAAATTTTTGTTTTTGCTCTTCAGTTACAGAGAGGAAATATTTGTCAATAACGGAAGTCACAAGTCACTGTTCTTACTTCGTATAATATTCATAATAAGCACTTTGGCTCTAAAAAGCCTTGCTTTTACCGTCCCGATAGGCAGGCTCAGTTCAGCTGCTATTTCTTCGTATGAGAAATCTTCAAAGTATCTTAGTTCAATCAATCTGCGGTATCGTGGTTTGAGGCTGCTTATTATTCTGTTAAGAGTCTTTGCTGTTTCGCTGTTAATGAGTATTTCGTCGGGGCCTCTCATATCAGATGCAATTGTTGCCTCCATCTCGTATTCTTCACCCTCGTCATTATCAAAAGGTCTGGGACTTAGGCTCTTGCGTCTGATAAAGTCTATGCAGTTATTAGTTGCAATACGAAACAGCCATGTGCTGAAAGCATGGGTAGGGGTATATTGCGAGAGATGGTTGAAGGCTTTTCCGAAGGCTTCGATAGTAAGATCTTCAGCGTCAGCCGGGTTATTGACCATGCGCAGCATAACATAATAGACCGAATCACGATAACGATCAAGTAGCTCGGTAAAGGCTTTTCTGTCACCATGTAATGCACGGTCAATTATTTTCAGATCGTGCTTTGCTTTCTCAGAGAGGCTGCTTTCTATTTCCATACCGGTTTCCTCTTGCCTTTTCTGTTGCTGGTAAGGAAGAGGGCAGTACTGACAAACGGAGACAAGATATCAAAAAAGAGTGAAAAAAACCAAAGTTGTTTTTCATGAAAGATCCGGCATGTTTTATTAATTATTAAAGCGCGTACTATTAACCTGGCTATCGCAATGAAGGCAACAACAGGCCATGATACCAACATAATTAAAAGTGTAACAAGAAGACTATAGTAAGATACTCTTGAAAAGGGTTCCAGAAAAAGCCTGATTTTATCAGATGTTTTATAATATCTGGCGGTTGAGAGGTGTCTGTGTTTCTGCCTGATCCATTCGGGCAGCGTTTTTGGTGCAACAGATCTGACAAGTGATTCTGGTGTCAGCAAGGTTTTACAGTTAGTTGAAGTGGCGTTCCGGTTGACGAACAAGTCATCATCACCTGACATTATGTGGTTGAAAGGACCAAAACCTCCGCACGTGAAAAAGAAATTGCGACGGTAACACATATTGCGGCCCACGCCCATATACGGTACACCCGCCAGATTCATGCCCAGAAACTGCATACCTATGAACATTGTCTCATATCTGACATAAAGGTTAAGCAACCCTTTCTCAGCAGTGTATCCCCCATACCCCAGGACTATGTCAGTTGTGTCAGTTGCTGATGAAGCCATGTTCTGAAGCCATAAATCAGATTCCGGATGACAATCCGCATCTGTGAATACGAGTAAATCATTTGCTGCGGCTTTAATACCTATCAGCATAGCCAGCTTCTTGGCATGAGTAAAGCCCGGGTCTTTCTGAATTGAGGATACTCGAAGGTGAGGGTATTGCTTCATCATTGCGCCCAGCACATTGTAAGTGTCATCTTCAGAACAGTCATTGACAACTACAACTTCAAAAGAAGGATAATTCTGCTCCAGCACTGATGGCAGGAAACACTTTAGATTGGCAGCTTCATTACGGGCGCATATAATAACTGTTAACGGCGGAAACTCATTTGTTTCAGGTCTGCTTCGATTATTATCTAATGTAACTCTGCGGTAATAATGTAAATAATACCAGACCTGTATGGCAGCCATAAGCGTAAAGACCGATACCAGGGCAATATGGAAAGGATCCAATGAGATCATATTTCAGTTTTAACGTATGAGCAATATTAGAAATAAATGATTTAAGGCAGACAGAATCTTATTAACAAATTAAAGATTCTTTACCTCCAATTTGAATTTACACTATTCAAAATAAGCGCCAGAAAGAGTACATTTGTGACCATTATCAGGCTTATGATGTTCAAAGTAGAAAGAAGAGATCCGACCACTTCTGCCAGGGCAGGTGTCCTTTATACCACACATGGTGAAATCCCGACACCAATATTTATGCCGGTAGGTACCGCCGGAACAGTCAAAGGGATCTTGCATCGTGACCTGATAAGTGAAATCAATGCAAGGATAATCCTTGGTAATACATATCATCTTTATCTCAGGCCGGGCACCGGTATTATAGGCCAGGCAGGAGGGTTGCATCGCTTTATGTCATGGGATAAACCAATACTGACAGACAGCGGTGGATACCAGGTGTTTTCCCTGGCTGAGAATCGGAAACTGACAGAAGACGGAGCTCTTTTCAGATCCCATATCGATGGTTCAAAACATATTTTCACCCCTGAGAATATAATTGATATTCAGCGTGTTATTGGAGCTGATATCATAATGGCCTTTGATGAGTGTGCCCCATACCCATGTGATCACTCTTATGCCCTGAAATCCATGGATTTGACTCATCGGTGGCTTGAAAGATGCATAAAGCAGATGAATGAAACTGAACCTCGCTATGGTTATGACCAGATGTTGTTGCCCATTGTTCAGGGTGCCGTGTACTCTGACCTTCGCAGGAAATCAGCAGAGAAA
>CAZGDJ010000148.1:0-7644 GCA_964524635.1 uncultured Rikenella sp.
CGGTCACTCCGGGGATAACGGGTACCCGTAACATTACTTCAGCACCCTCATTCAGGGTCATGTCAAAGTTGGAGAGGATAAGATCATTTCTTACTCCTGTGAACTTCTTATGCACATCAGGATCAAGGTGTTTGATGTCAAAAAGAAGCAGGTCGGTATAAGGTATTATTGCTCTGAATTTATCCTCAGGTGCATGGCCTGATGTGTCAACAGCTGTATGAAAACCTGCTTTCTTCATTTGGCGAAGTGTCTCAAGAAGGAATTCAAACTGGCCTAAAGGTTCTCCCCCGGTAAATGTAACGCCACCACCTGAATTCTGCATAAAGACCCTGTCTTTTTCAGCTCTGAGAACCAATTCAGCCGGAGTATATTCTTTACCAACCATCTCCCTGGTTCTGAACTCATGTTCTCCTATCCTGTCAATTCTTTCTGCTGAAGACTGGGATAGTGCTTTTCCCTCAGGATTATGACACCACCAGCAGTCAAGAGGACACCCCTTCATGAAAAAAGAGACCCTGATACCAGGACCATCGTGAATTGCGTAATGTTTAATATTGAATATCAAGCCTTTCATTGTAAGACTAAAATTATCTGATAATAAGATGATAAGAAGAGGGGGACAGGTTGATAGTCCCTTAAGGAAAGACTATTTCTGATAGAACATCAGGCAATGATAAAGTCTCCGTCCGAGACGGTTCATCATAAACCTGTGCTTTAAACTATGTGTCATAAAACCAATTATGCGTTGCAAGTTACAAATAACTGATTAAAAACCTTCTCCAATAGTTAAATAATGTGAAACCAGGCTGTTAGGCCAATATGCTACTCTCTGAATATCTGCCACATACAAACGTTTAACTTTGATTAACAATCCGTTAACAGAAAAACGATGCAGCAAGGTTGGGTCATGGGGGTCTTTAATCTGAAAAACGGAAAGGACAGTTCCGGATTTCAGAAGACTTTATTAGGTATTAACAAATCGGGTTAGTCATGAAAAGAATCCTTTTGGCAGTGGTTTTTCTTGTCGGTGTGATCTCACTTACATACGGCAGAAAAGTAGCAGAGGGCAACTCAAACACCCCTCTGGGTAAGTACACAATAGAGGTTCAGGATGACCCTCTGATGATTGCTGGTGAAGAATTAAGGTGCTATGTGATCACCTATGAGAATTCACCTCTTCAGGTAAAGGTTTTTGTAGACAAAGAAAAGAAATGCAAAAACTACATTGTTGCATCAGATGATCTTACAGTAATGTACAAATGCAACGGTGAGTACTTTGGTGTCAACAAGGTTGACAAGAAATACAAAGCTGCTGGTTTCAGGACCGATGATCTGAAGCTTGACAAAGCAGATTATTTCCATCAGAAGCGGCTTGTAAATGGAATGACTCAGGAGATTGATGCAGCAAAGCTTATTGCAGCATTTTACCCTGCACTTCTAAAAGATTAGGTTTTTAGTAATTTTTCCCTCCCAAGAATGGCCGTCCGGCCATTATCGATCAGGTTTTAGTTGCAGCGAAGATACTTGCCATGCAGGTATCTTCTTCTTTTCATTGCACACCAGAATGTTACTCTCATTGATATTTATCACTAATTTCCCGTTGGTTAAAGCCTATATTTGACTCGAATATAGATATCAGGAAGATATCAGAATATATCAGTATCCAATATGAAAAAGAAAATCAGGTTCAGTTTGGTCTATCGTGATATGTGGCAGTCGACTGGCAAGTACCAGCCGCGGGTTGACCAACTGAAAGAAGTGGCACCTCATATAGTTGAAATGGGCTGTTTTGATCGTATTGAGACAAATGGTGGCGCCTTTGAACAGGTGCAACTTCTGTATGGAGAAAACCCGAATCATGCTGTAAGAGAATGGACCAGGCCTTTCAGTGAAGCGGGAATACAGACTCATATGCTTGAACGGGCACTTAATGGTATCAGGATGTATCCCGTTCCTGCTGATGTAAGACGTCTGATGTACAGGGTGAAGAAAGCCCAGGGAGTTGACATTTCCCGTTCATTCTGCGGTCTTAATGATCACCGGAACCTTGAACTTTCTGTAAGATATGCACGTGAGGCAGGCATGATATCACAGGCTGCATTGTCAATAACAAGCTCACCTGTGCATACTGTGGATTACTATATGGACGTTGTGGACAAGGTTATTGGATATGGTGCTGATGAAATATGTCTCAAAGACATGGCAGGTGTTGGCAGACCGGCAATGCTTGGTGAACTGGTAAAAAAAATCAAGAATAAACACTCTGGCATCACTGTCCAGTATCATGGACATAGTGGTCCGGGGATGTCAGTGGCCTCAATGCTTGAGGTTGCCCGGGCAGGTGCCGATTATCTTGACGTAGCAATGGAACCGCTCAGCTGGGGTATGGTCCATCCCGATGTCATTGCCATACAGGCAATAATGAAGGATGCCGGTTTTGACGTACCTGAGATCAATATGGATGCCTATATGAAAGTAAGAGCTCTGACACAGGAGTTCATTGATGACTTTCTCGGATACTTCATTGACAGCAGGAACAAACAGATGACCTCATTGCTTATAGGTTCCGGTCTGCCGGGCGGTATGATGGGCAGTATGATGGCTGACCTGAAAGGTGTTCACCAGGGAATAAACACCGCTCTGAAAAGCAAAAACCAACCTGAGATGTCTGAAGACGAACTTGTTGTTGCTCTCTTCAGGGAGGTTGAATATATATGGCCGAAAATGGGTTATCCACCCCTTGTAACTCCTTTCAGCCAGTATGTCAAAAATGTCGCTCTTATGAACATAGTGTCACTGGTCAATGGTAAAGAGAGATTTTCAATGATCGATCCAAATACCTGGGATATGCTGTTGGGACGCGCCGGTAAACTTCCGGGAGCACTTGCTCCTGAACTCATTGATATGGCAAAAAGAGAAGGTAAGGAATTTTATGAAGGCATCCCCCAGGATAATTATCCTGATGCACTTGATACCTACCGGAAAGAAATGGCAGAAAACAAATGGGATACCGGAAAAGATGATGAGGAGCTGTTTGAGCTGGCAATGCATGACAGGCAGTACCGCGATTACAAATCAGGAGTGGCAAAGACACGCTTCCTCAAAGAAATAGAAGACAGAAAAAATGAGATCAGTAAAACTGCTTCTGGCAAAGTCTCAAAAGACAAGATCCTGTTCGCTCCTGAAACAGGAAACGTACTGGTCTATTCAGGCACAACATCAACTTATACAGGTGATGAGCCTCAGCTTAAAGAAGGAACTGAAGTGAAGAAAGGGGAAATTCTCTTTTATATAATGGTAAACAGATCTTTCTTTGAGGTAAGATCTGATCGCGATGGTTCGATAAGAAAAATCCTTTTCAGGAACGGACAAAAAATAAAAAAGGGAGACTCGCTGGTTGAATTCGAGTAGAGAAAGATGTAAGCCGGGACCATTTACAATATTAGCCAATTGTTAACCTGCCAAGCTCTCTGCCGTCAATAATGGTGATATCACGCCGTTTTACCCTGATGATGCCGTCTGTTTCAAGTTCTTTAAGCGCCCTGGCTAAAGAAGGTCTTGCAACACCGAAGTAGTCAGCAAGCTGTTGTTGCGATATATTCAGTACAATATGCCCTGACCTGGCGTCTGGCAGGCCGATGAGGTAATGCGCAAGTTTTGCCTTGATTGTATGAAAGGAAAGAAAGCGTAGCCGGTCTGAAAGAAAGCGCGCTTTGTGGCAGATGACATCAAGGTAATTGACCAGCATAGTCTTATCTGTGTGCAGAAGAATCAGGAAATCATTCTTGTCTATTATTAAGACTTCCGAATCAATATTGGCAAAAACATTTACCGGATAGCTGCTCCCTGGACCAAAAAGAAATGCAGCTGCAAGAGCCTGCGGAGGATAAACATCCTCAATTTTAATAGTATGGCCTGAAGCGTCTATCATCTCTCCTCTGACATGTCCGCTGAGTATAATAAGAAGTGATAATATGCTTTCACTGCTCTGGGCTATCATTGACCCGGCAGGATACAGCCTTACTTTATAATTTATCCTGTTCAGGCTTGCCTCTATCTCACTTTCTGTCAGGTTCTTAAACAGCGGAGACTTTACTAATTGAGGGAACTTCATATAAATTTTTTCTCAAATTTAGAAAATAACTGCGTTTGTAACATATGTTACAATTTACATCCTGCATTGTTCATTCCTTTGTCATGAAAATAAAATCTTATGAAAAGGGAAATTATCAGAATAGACGAAGACAAATGCAACGGGTGTGGTCAATGTGTCCCAAATTGTCATGAAGGGGCACTCCAGGTCATAGACGGAAAAGTAAGGCTCGTTTCCGAGTTGATGTGTGATGGACTTGGAGCTTGTATTGGTTATTGCCCTGAAGAAGCAATTACCATAGAACAACGCGAAGCTGAACCCTATGATGAGATTATTGTCATTAGCCAGATGGCTGAGAAGGGAGCCAATACAGTAACAGCTCATCTGAAGCATCTCAAAGATCATGGTGAACACGGTTTCTTAAAGCAAGCGGTGAACTGGCTTCAGGCCCACAAAGATGATGTGAAATTTAATGTGAGCCAGGTTATTGCAAATGTTCATTCTCATGGGATACATGAACATAATGGAGGCGGCAGTTGCCCGGGAAGCAGAGAGAGGGTTATTGTAGCTCCGGAAACAGGAAGTACGAAAATTGTTTCAGAAATACCCTCCGAGCTTCGCCACTGGCCTGTTCAGATGCACCTGATCAATCCGAACGCCCCATCATACAGGGAAGCTGATATTCTCCTTGCGGCTGACTGCGTTGCATATTCAGTTGGATCATTTCATGATAAATATCTGAAGGGCAAATCATTGGCTATAGCCTGCCCTAAGCTTGACAGTAATACTGAAGTTTACATTGACAAATTGGTAACTATGATCGATACTGCGAAAGTGAACACGGTCACTGTAATGATAATGGAAGTTCCGTGTTGCGGCGGGCTGTTACAAATGGTCAGAAAAGCCCTTGAAAAAGCCACCAGAAAGGTACCTGTGAAGGTAATAATGGTCAGTATTGACGGAAAGATTTTAAAGGATGACTGGGTTTAATAACGTTAAACATAAAAAACAGGAGGAATAGACAATGAGCATGTTTTGTTTTCAGTGCCAGGAAACGGCCAAAGGAACCGGATGTACCGTCCGGGGTGTATGCGGAAAGACTGATGATGTAGCCCGTATGCAGGATCTGCTTGTCTTCGTTACCAAGGGTATCTCTATCCTTGGAACAATAGGACGTAATGAACGCTTTTCAAGCGGTAAAGTTGACAGGTTTGTACAGGAGGCTCTTTTTACCACCATCACTAATGCAAACTTTGATAAAGCTAAGATTATCAGTAAGATTCAGGAGGGCATTGCAATAAGAGAAGAACTTCGGAATGAGCTAAAGAAACATGGTATTGCCATTCCGGAAAAACTTCATTCGAGCAGCAGCTGGACACCCTCATCTGAGAGTGATATGGAAGCAAAGGCAGTACTGATAGGCGTCCTCTCCACGGAAAATGAAGATATCAGATCTCTGCGCGAACTGGTAATTTACGGGGTCAAAGGTATGGCTGCTTACGCTGAACACGCGTCAAACCTCGGCTACAGCAATGACGATGTTGATGGTTTTATTCAGAAAGCCCTTGCAGCCACCACTGATGACAGCCTCTCAGCAGACGAACTGGTGAAACTGGTTCTTGAGACCGGCAAACACGGAGTTGACGTAATGGCACTTCTTGACAAGGCTAACACAACTACATACGGCAATCCTGAGATAACGAAAGTAAATATCGGGGTCAGAAACAATCCGGCAATACTGATAAGTGGCCATGACATGAAGGATATGGAAGAGCTGCTTCGCCAGACAGAGGGAACAGGTGTTGATGTATATACTCATAGTGAGATGTTACCTGCAAACTACTACCCTGCTTTCAAAAAATACAGCCATTTTGTCGGCAACTATGGTAACTCATGGTGGAAACAAGTTACTGAATTTGAAACCTTTAATGGCCCGATACTCTTCACAACAAATTGTATTGTGCCGCCACGTGAAAGCTATAAGGACAGGATTTACACAACTGGTTCCTCAGGTTTTGACGGTTGCACTCATATTGCAGACAGGGTTAAAGGCAAGGAGAAAGATTTCTCCGTGATAATTGAGCATGCCAAGAGGTGTGCACCACCAACTGAGATTGAAACGGGGAGTATAGTAGGTGGCTTTGCCCACAACCAGATAGCATTGCTGGCTGACAAGATTGTAGACGCTGTAAAGAGCGGTGCAATACGCAAGTTCTTCGTTATGGGTGGATGTGACGGACGAATGAAGAGCCGCGATTACTATACCGGGTTTGCCCAGAAGCTTCCGAAAGACACTGTCATACTAACGGCAGGATGTGCGAAATACAGGTATAACAAGCTGCCCCTGGGTGACATCAATGGTATCCCACGGGTGCTTGATGCCGGACAGTGTAATGATTCCTACTCACTGGCGGTAACCGCGTTAACATTAAAAGAGTTATTCAAAAAGAATGATATTAACGAGCTTCCTATTGCATATAACATTGCATGGTATGAGCAGAAAGCTGTGATTGTATTGCTGGCACTGCTTTACCTTGGCATCAAGAATATTCACCTTGGCCCAACACTTCCGGGATTCCTTTCACCAAATGTTGCCAGGGTACTTGTCGAATCATTTGGAATTACAGGCGTAACAACACCTGATGAGGATATGAATATCTTCCTCAGCTAATCAGAATACTGGATATAGGGATATGCCATGGCATATCCCTATTCTATTATTGTCATCTCTTCAATGAGATTGGTGGCGCCGGCGAACTTATCAATTATGAACAGTGCATACCTGATGTCAAGGCTGATGTTTCGGCTTTGCTGAGGATTAAACATAATATCAGAGGCAACACCCTCCCATGCACGGTCAAAATTCACTCCGATAAGATGGCCCTCCGCATTAAGCACAGGACTACCTGAATTGCCACCTGTAGTATGATTGTCAGCTATAAAACAAACCGGCACATCACCGTTGACGCCATATCGGCCAAAATCTTTGTTTAAGTATAACTCTTTAAGCCTTTCCGGCACATCATAATCGTAAACTTCAGGGTTATCTTTTTCCATTATACCAGTCAATGTGGTATAGTATTTATGATAAACGCCGTCTCTTGAATCATAACCTGCTATCTTACCGTAAGCAAGTCGTAATGTTGAATTTGCATCAGGGTACAAGACCTTATCATTTCGATATTCCATCTGGGCAGCCATGTACAGCCTGTTCAGATCAGACAACTTTGAGTCAGTTTCAATCAGCCCGGGTCTTACCTGTTCTTCAAGGATTTTAGAAGCTGATAAAGCCAGCGAATAGAGAGGGTCCTTCTGAACCTTTTCAGCATCGAAATCAGCAAGAAGAGCCTCTACCTTTTTCTGATCCGAAAAGACAGATCTGGCATATAGCTTTTCTGCAGCCACATTGAAATCACCTTTATATTTTGCTTTTATATCCTTAAATACCTGCGTCTGCCATTCAGGCGCCACATTTTCACCATAAAGTCTCATTACGGCAGCAAAGACTTTTTTATCAGTGTCCATGTCATAATCGGTGAAAAAAGCTGCGG
>CAZGDJ010000149.1:0-7616 GCA_964524635.1 uncultured Rikenella sp.
CCCTGCTGCCTTGCTTTATAATATCAAGACTTCATGGAAAACCTTTGATTTATGATGCGCATGAGTATTTTACGGGACAATATGGACTGGCAGAAAGGAAACTCAAACACTATCTGTGGAAAAAGCTTGAAGGATTCATGGTTCCCAGATTAAAATGGATGATTACTGTCAGTGATGGGATCGCGGGATTATATAAATCAGAATATAACATTGACCCTGTAGTAGTCAGAAACCTGGCGTTGTCTTCTTTACCAATTATTCCCATATCAAGACTCGAGTTGGGAGTCAAAGAAAATGAGCTCCTGGTAGTATATCAGGGAACAGGCATAAACCCCGGACGTGGTGCAGAAGAGCTTGTTGAAGCTATGGCTTTGACGAATAATACAAAACTCCTTTTTATCGGAACCGGCGACATAATTGAAAATGTTAAACAGATGGTTGCTGTAAGAAACCTTTCAGACAAAATTACTTTTCTGCCGAGAATGACATGGGAGAAAATGATGAGCTATACAAAATGCTGTGACGCAGGACTTTCTCTGGATAAAGATATCAGCATAAATCAGCGTTTCAGTCTCCCGAATAAGCTTTTTGATTATATCTCAGCAGGAATTCCGGCTATTGTTACACCCTTGCCTGAAATTTCAGCTATAATTAATGAATACGGGTGCGGTGTTATACTTGAAGACCTGACACCTGCAAACATTGCTGAAGCTTTAAAAAAGCTGAATGACGACAGAGCATTTTTATCAGAGCTTAAAACTAAAGCACAGATTGCATCTTCAGAACTTAACTGGGAAAGAGAAAGCCTCAGGGAACAAAACCTGTTCCAGCGTGTTATAAGCATTGAACAGAAGAGAAGAGAATAAAATGAAGCAGTTTTTAAAACGGCATATACCTGAAATTTCCGGAGTAATCTTAGGCGGCATCGGAGGTTTTCTTTATTGGAAATATGTGGGTTGTATATCAGGAACCTGTGCTATTAAATCTAACTGGTATCTGATGGTCCCATGGGGAATGATACTTGGATATCTGATTGGCGCGCTGGTGAGAGACTTTTCCGGTAAAATTAAACAAAAGGATAAGAATAACGGGGCCTGATTTTTTCCTCCGGTAAAAAGGGAAGTTTGTATATTGCATACATAATATTGTATGACAAACAAACCTTATTGCCATGAAAACAAACCGCAGAAATTTCTTACGTACTGCTGCAGTGGCTGGCGCAGGTGCAATGGCTGCAGGAGCGGTTGCCTCATGCGCTTCGAAAAATGAATCAAACACTTTATTGCCCGAAATAAGGGAAGCAAGCTATGAAAAGCATTCACAGCGGTTTAACATGTGCGGCTACGGGGCCCCGCCAATGAGCAAAGTAAGGGTTGGCTTTATCGGCCTGGGAATGAGAGGCCCCGGGGCAGTGGAGAGATTGTCACATATTGAAGGCATTGAAATAGTCGCTCTGTGTGATAAGTATGCTGATCGGGTTGACAAGATGCAGGCAATGCTTAAAAGATTCGGACTCCCTGCCGCAAAATCTTTCGCTGGCAGCGAGGAAGCATGGAAAGGGTTATGCGAGGATAAGGATATTGACCTTGTTTATGTTTGCACTCCATGGAAATGGCATACTCCAATGGTTGTATACGCGATGGAATGCGGGAAACACACAGCTACCGAAGTCCCGGCAGCCACAACTCTTGAACAATGCTGGCAGCTTGTTGAAACATCAGAGCGGACCAAAAAACATTGCATGCAGCTTGAAAACTGCTGTTACGACTTTTTTGAGTTGCTTACATTGAACATGTCACGCCATGGTTTCTTTGGAGAAATAATCCATGGCGAGGGAGCATATATACATGATCTCAGATACCTGAATTTTGACAAGAATGGATATGCAGATATGTGGCGTCTGTACGAAAACATGCGTAATGGGAACCTGTACCCTACACACGGGCTGGGGCCCATATGCCAGGTAATGAATATAAACAGGGGTGATAAAATGGACTATCTAACATCAACCTCAACTATTGACTTTCAGATGGCTGCTGAGGTCGATAAACTGGCAAAAGATGATCCTTTCTTTGAACCTTTTGCCGGAAAGGAATACAGGGGCAATATGAATACGACTGTTATCAGGACATCAAGTGGTAAAACGATTATGATACAGCATGATGTGACAAGCCCAAGACCTTATTCACGTATACATCTCATAAGCGGCACAAAGGGAGTGGCAAGCAAATGGCCCTCACCAGCCAGAATTGCACAGGGGCATTCGTGGCTGTCACAGGAAGAATTTGACTTGCTCGAGGAAAAATATACCCCGGAAATAATCAAAAGGGTTGGTGAACTGGCAAAAAAGATAGGGGGACACGGCGGTATGGACTTTATCATGGACTGGAGGTTTATTGACTGTCTCCGCAACGGATTGCCCCTGGATCAGGATGTGTATGATGCAGCACTCTGGAGTGCCATTTCACCACTGAGTGAGTGGTCTGTCGCGAACAGATCATCATCTATAGACATTCCTGATTTCACCTGCGGAGCATGGAGAGTCAATAAACCGGTTGACCTTAGTTTACTGCAAGGCGGTAACACGGAGATTATTGGTATTCAGGGAAGTTCTAACCAGCTTGAAGTCTGAATACTATTGTTTCTTTACATGGTCATCTAAAACATCAGACCACTGACCAGCCGACCAGCCGACCATCTGTGCATAAAAAATATTTAGCGATTTAGCTTAAAACACTATATTTGCGACATCAAAATTTTTAAGGCATTATGCTTTATTTGTTTCTGTATCTGATATTTACATCCATAATTCTATTGTTGCCGGGCAGAAAGAACTCACTGGTGCTTACAGGAATATTGATCTCTGTAAGCATTTTTTTAAGCTCATGGTTATCACTTGCTGTCTTGATTAGCCCGGCAATGACACCGGCAGAACAGACAGGATGGATGGGTGTCCTGTGCAGCGGCAGTATCTCATGTGACAAGTTAAGTGCATTATTTATCCTGATAATAAATTTTACTGTAGGAACCGGTTTCATCTATTCCACAGGTTACCTGAAACCATACCTTTCCGGCAGGCCGGTCTTATGGATTAAGTTGCATTATCTTGCATTGGTATGGCTTCATGTATCAATGATCCTTGTAGTACTTTTCAGGAGTGGATTTAATTTCCTGATAGTATGGGAAATTATGACACTCTCGTCATTTATCCTGGTAATTTTTGACTTTGATAAGAAGGGTACATTGCAGGCAGGTATAAGCTATCTTGTCCAGATGCATATCGGGATGCTCTTTATTTTATTTGCCTTCCTTATTTCATCAAAAGGTTCAGAGACAGTTTCATTTGATAACCTGACTACATTTTTTAATTCGAATCCAAACTGGCCTGTCTTCCTTCTGTTCTTTATAGGTTTTGGACTCAAATCAGGTTTCGTTCTGTTACATACCTGGCTGCCGGAAGCTCATCCTGCAGCACCTTCACATGTCTCAGGGATAATGTCAGGAGTAATGATTAAACTTGGTATTTATGGTATCCTCAGAGTGAGTATGTATCTTCATTCTGATATGTATCTGATTGGAACCGGCTTAATATTAATATCCGCATTTACAGGACTCTATGGAGTAATGATGGCTATATTTCAGCATGACGTTAAAAAGTTGCTTGCATACCACAGCATAGAAAATATTGGCATTATCGGGTTGGGTATAGGCCTGGGCATCTTCGGAAATGCAACTGGCAATACTCTGATCTCAGTGGCTGGCTTTGCCGGAGCAATCCTTCATACATTGAACCATTCACTTTTCAAATCTCTTCTTTTCTATAGCGCAGGCTCAGTGATCAGTCGTCTGCATACACAGGACGTTGAAAAAATGGGTGGGCTTATCAAATATATGCCTTACACTGCAACCGCATTTCTCATTGGGTCCGTTGCAATTTGCGGATTACCCCCATTCAATGGATTTGTCTCAGAGTTCCTGGTATATTTTTCACTATTCAGCGGAATCAGCGATCCGGTATTTTATCAGTTGCTTGTCTTTTCAATTGCCATGATCTCACTGGTTCTGATTGGAGGACTGGCAATATTCTGTTTTACCAAGGTATTCAGTGTTGTCTTCCTGGGACAGCCCAGAACAGGTTATTCAGTTAAACCGGCTGAAGTGGAGAAAACCATGATCCTGGCAAAAATACTGCCTGTAATCCCGATTCTTTTCATTGGAATCGCACCGGTACTGGTTATTCCGCCCCTGACACTTATGACACAGAGTCTGTTCTCTCCCGGATTATCATTTGACCCCGAAATAGTATCCTCACCAGCCAGATATATTACTGTAATTGCTCTTTTATTGACCGGAGTGGTTCTTTTTATCTGGGCTTTAAGAAAGGCGGGTAGCAGGAAGAAAGTCACCACTATTGCTCCCACCTGGGGATGCGGATATACTGCCGTTGATGCGAAACAACAATATACTGCAACATCATTTGTGCAGGAATATGCTTCACTTATGCAACCCTTTATAAAGAATGGTGCTACAAATATTACATACGGTGATGAAGAGATCTTTCCGGGAGAAAGAGATTTTCATACCAGCTCAACTGACTTTTTCAAGTCAAAGATCATAATGCGTTTTGCCAACTTTACCGTTAACATCTTCAGAAGAATGGCAGTCTTACAGACAGGCAAACTCCAGCATTATGTTCTATACGCTCTTCTGTTTCTTGTATTGATCCTGTTACTGACCTTCCTGGAATTGATCTGATAAGAGTGATATTATGATCGCATTGGGTTTAATATTATTATCATCGCTTCTGGTAACAGGACTTATAGTCAAGGTAAAGAGCATTTCGTCAGGAAGGAAGGGATCGGGTATTTTTCAGCCATTGAAGAATGTGATGGTTCTTTTCAGAAAAGGTATAATCTATAGCAATTTCTCAAGCAGTATTTCACGTATAGCCCCTCTGATCATACTGGCATCAATGCTTGTTGCTGCACTTATGGTACCTGCAGTTGGGTTTAAACCACTAGCGACTTTCAGAGGTGATTTTATATTGTTTGCTTACCTTATGGCCTTAGGAAGGTTTATGATGATTATTGCAGCATTTGATACAGGCAGCAGCTTTGAGGGCATGGGCGCAAGTCGAGAAGCTTTGTATGGGATGCTGATTGAGCCTGCCATGTTCATACTGATTGCCGGACTGTCAGTTTTTACCGGACAGTTCTCTCTAAACACCATCTTCAACCTGCCTGAACATAAAAGCTACAGCCTTGTTTTCGGATTAATTGTGGCATATATTCTTGGCAATATAACGGTGGTTGAAAACAGCCGTATGCCTGTCGATGATCCGAAGACACATCTCGAGCTTACAATGATTCATGAAGTCATTGTTCTTGACACAAGCGGATTCAACCTTGCCGTAATACAGCTTACCTCAATGCTCAGGTTTGCAATCTTTGGAAGTCTTATTGCATCCGTCATTATTCCCTGGAGCATGCCCGGACCCTTAAGAATTGGCCTCTATTTACTTGTACAGGTCCTTTTTGCTGCATTTTTTGGAATAACAGAGTCTTTCAGAGCCCGTTTTAAAATGAAAAGAAACCAGCAATATATACTTACTGTCTCGCTTGTTTCTCTTCTGCTTTTTGTGATTATACTCTTTACAAAAAACATACTGTGATATGCTGATATTGTTATATGTTCTGTTTGGTATATCTTTGGTTTATATAGCTGCTACCGAGAAATTCAGGAACTATATACAAGTATACATGCTTCAGGGTGTACTGCTTTTTGGTATGGCTTTGCTTGAGCTTGAAAACTTTAATTACCTGAACCTTGGATTTATCCTCCTTGAAACTATTGTGTTCAAATCCCTTATTGTCCCATATCTCCTGAGAAAGATACTTAGAACGACAGGCATTCACAATGTACACAAGAAATCAGTGCAGGGAACTTACACAGTGATTATTATGATGATTGCTTTGGCTGTTAGCCTGGTCCTGGCCCGTGAACTGTCAATACCATCGGTCGACAACACTTTTCTGGTTATTGCTTATATGACACTCTTTACGGGACTTATTCTTATCAGTGTCCGTAAGCTTATATTCGGACATCTGGTCGGATTCTTAATAATTGAGAATGCTGTCTTTCTTTTTTCAATTGCAATTGGAAAAGAGTTCCCGCTCCTTGTTAATGCCGGTATCCTTCTCGATATCTTCATTGCAGTACTGATAATGAGCATTTTTATGACAAGAATTGGACATAAAATGGGGGGATTTGAGGTTGAGAGTTTAACAAAACTGACAGATTAGTAGAGATGATGCTCGGTATATACTTTATCAGCGGATTGATCCTGACGGGGCTTATTTTCATGTTCCCGAGGAAGAATTTCTCGTCTTCTCTGGCTTTTGTGTTTACCGTTCTGCAGGCAGGTCTTGCTATTTACGGTTTTTTCAATAAGGATAGAATAGAACTTAAGTATTTCACTTTTGACTCATTATCACTGATCTTCCTGATGATAATGTCTCTGGTGTCAGCTGTTACCCTTTATTACAGCATTGATTATGTGAAGGAAGACATCCCGTGGAAGCGTTCGGTCTTCTTCCTTTCATTTATTGCGCTGAACATGTCACTGGTGGGTGTTTATACTGCAAACAATATTATCGTAACATGGATATTCATAGAACTGACAACACTGTCAGCCGCCGGCCTTATAAACCATCATAAGCACCTCGGCGCTCTTGAAGCAACATGGAAATATATTTTTATTTGTTCTGTCGGTATTGCAGTTGCTTACATCGGGATTTTGTTCGCAAGCGTTACCTCAAGTCCTGAACTAAGTGGAGACATGTCATACACGGGTCTTGAAAAATCATTCATGAACATTAATCCCGTTTATCTGAAGATGGCGTTTATTTTAATCCTGACGGGATACAGCTCTAAACTTGAGATATTTCCACTCTATACCATAGGAATAGATGCCAATTATGTTGCCCCGGCACCTGTAAGCGCATTTCTTTCAACAGCATTGGTAAACGGAGGATTCGTTGCATTCTTCAGAGTCTATGACGCAATGACAACTTCTGCCATCTCAGGATGGATCAATCATGTTCTTATTATTACAGGGTTGCTTTCACTCATCGTTGCAGCCGCATACATGCAAAAAGCAAACAACCTGAAACGGCTCCTTGCATATTCCACCGTTGAACATATGGGACTTGTTCTGATAGCCTTAAGCTTTGGCAAAATCGGGATTATCATTGCACTGATTCAGGTGACTGTTCATTCACTCATAAAATCGGGACTCTTCTACCAGGCAGGCATTCTTCATAAAGTGCTTAAGTCATATAAGCTCTCGAAATCAGGAGGTTACCTCTCCCTGAACCCTGCAGGCGCCATATTACTTCTGACCGGGGTGGTACTTATTGCAGCTATTCCCCCTTCAGGCCTGTTCGTGAGTGAATTTCTTCTTTTCAAAGAAATGGCAGCAGAGCAGTGGCTGCTTTTCTGGGGAGTGGCAATTTTGCTTACCATTATTTTTTATGGAATATTTATTAAGAACCTCCGTATTATAATGGGTGATTCCGGTCAGAACAAAGCTCTGAATGATAAAATACACCTGACAG
>CAZGDJ010000150.1:0-7598 GCA_964524635.1 uncultured Rikenella sp.
TAACGGTGTCATGTGAATCTCGTATCCATGTGACATCATTGGAAGTGAGATACCTGACCATGGTTTATCACCAGGATATCTTATAAGGGGCTTTCCTTCTCCCTTTATCTGCAGATCAAGAGTCTTGTTAATCTGCATTGAGTAGAGCCTGTCTACAAACTTTTTGGGATTATTCTTATAATGTTCATAGATGATTTTTGCAGTGCCAACATTTGATGATTTCTCAAATACCTGCTGAACCGTTATTGTACCCAGACTTTCATCATCATGATCACGTATTACCTTGTCATAATACTTTACTGTGCCGTCACCGGTATTGACAAGATCATCAAGGTCTACCGCTCCGTCCTCCAGCGCCGCCATCAGAGACATCAGCTTAAAAGTTGAACCCGGCTCAGTGCTTTCGCCAACGGCATAGTTGTAAGTCTCGTGATATCCCCCATCAGAACCTTTCTCAAGGTTGGCAATAGCCTTTATATCTCCGCTGCTTACCTCCATCACCACCACGCAGCCATGATCGGCCCCGTGTTTTGCCAGCTGCCTGTAAAGCGCATTCTCAGCAACATCCTGAAGGTCAAGGTCAATGGTCGTTACAACATCATGGCCATCACGAGTCCGGATATTATCTATATTATCAACATCAATCCAGGTACCCCCCGTAAGACGTTGCTGAACGGTAAAACCATCTTTCCCCGCAAGCACATTATTAAATGAGCCTTCAAGTCCGACAATATTTGATGTGCTGTCCTCAGTAATATACCCGATGGTTCTTTTGGCAAGCAGACCGTTGGGCATTATTCTTCTGTTTTCAGGCTGATATAAGAATCCGCCCCTGAACTTGCCATATCTGAATATGGGCAGCTCTCTCAGATGTTTCAGGGTCTCATAACTTACATGTCTGCGTATCATGAAATATCTGTCTCCCCTTTTACGTGCCCGCGTCAATTCCGTCTTCCATCCTGAAGGAGAATTCACCCCTATATATTTTGAGAGACCCCGGCATAATCCGTTAATTCCTTTTGACCATGTTGTATCGGCCATTCCGGAACTCCTTGTATCCATGTAAACAGTGTAATATGGTATTGAACTCGCCAGTATCCTCCCGTCATCAGATAATATGTCACCGCGATTAGCCTTTGCCACTTCTTTGCGAAACACAACCTTTGAAGCCATGGCTGACCACTTGTTAGCCTGCACAAACTGGAGGACAATTATGCGTATGAAGATGGCAAGTGCCATCACCACCACGATGCCGTACACAACTCCGCTGCGTGAAATAATCTGATCCTTTGGTTTCAGAGACTTACTCATTGACAACTATCCTGTAAGGTGGCTCTCTCAGCTCCTGTAATCCGAGACCACGTTGTTTTACCAGATCATAAACCTCACTCTGCCGGCTTACACTACCAAGCTCCGCTGATACCGATAAAGCCTCAGCACGAAGGTCACGTACTTCCTGTTCCAGGGCGATTACTTCGCGCTCAATGCGCTCAGCCTGAAACTTGTTTGATATATATATCACAGCAAGAACTGCAACCAGAATTACATATCTTATGTTATTAAGTATCAGCGTCTCAGATATATATGTTCCACTGACCAGTCCTTTGAGTATGCTGCTTTTCTTCTTGCTGTTTGTTCCCATCGTCACTTCCTCTAAATTTTCTCTGCTATTCTCAGACGGGCACTTCTGGCCCTGCTGTTACCAGCCACCTCAGCTTCTGAGGGAACAATCACCTTGCGGTTAATGGCCCTGAAGGGCACAATCAGATTCCCGTAGAAATCCTTTTCATTTGTGCCATCAAAATTGCCGGAGCGGATAAAATTCTTCACCAGCCTGTCCTCCAGAGAATGATATGTAATAACTACCAGTCGCCCGCCGGACTTCAGTATTTGCAGCGCCTGGGTAAGCATTTCTGTCAGCGCATCCATTTCATGGTTCACCTCAATGCGCAACGACTGAAAAAGCTTTGCATAGAATTTATTCTCCTGATTTGATGGCACGAGACCTCCCACGGCCCTTGCAAGATCATTTACCGTTACAACAGGTGACTGGCCCCTTGCTTTTATAACAGCTTTTGCCAGGCGTCTTGAGTTATCCAGCTCACCGTACCGATAAAAGATTCCTGCCATCTGCTCCTCATCATAGGTGCGCAGGATGTCTGCTGCTGTCAGTGAAGCATTCCGGTTCATACGCATATCAAGCTGTGCATCGCTGCGAAAAGAAAAACCGCGCTCCTGTGTATCAAACTGGTGAAACGAAACTCCCAGATCTGCAATGAGGCCATCAATCTCATTAAATCCCATGTAACGGAGATTATTCTTCAGGAATCTGAAATTCTGATTAAGAAATGTCAGTCTTTCATCATTGATGATGTTCACCGCTGCATCGAGATCCTGGTCAAAAGCGATCAGCCTTCCGGTGGTAAGATGTTCAAGTATAGCCCTGGAATGCCCTCCGCCGCCAAAAGTAACATCGACATAAACCCCATCGGGCTTGAGGTTCAGCCCTGCGATGCTCTCGCTGAGCAAAGCGGGGATATGATACATTGTCATTATTCAGATCCGTTTTCGGGAGTTCCAAGTAGTTTCTCTGCAAGGTTGGCAAAGTCATCAGACGGCATGTCAATGTGGCTGTAAACCTCCTCAGCCCACATCTCAATACGTCCATCCTGCCCTGCAAGAACCACATCTTTCTCTATACCTGCAAGTTCAAGCAGTCGCCTTGGGATCAGAAGCCTGTTGCTGCTGTCAAGGGCTACTTCTGCTGTGCCTTTGAAGAAGTTGCGGAGAAAAACATTGTGCTCCCTGTTATATGGATTGATCCTGCTGCGTATCTTTTCAAGCTGCCTGTTCCAGTCATCAATGGAGTAGAGTACAAGGCACTTTTCAAAGATGTCCCTCCTGACCACAAAGCGATCCTCCGCAGCCGGAGGCATCTGCTTCTTGAATGCTGCCGGCAGAATGACCCTTCCTTTCGCATCAAGCCTACAAGTATAATCACCAATAAATGTGGCCATGAATGGTTGTTGTTTCAAAAGGCTAAAATATAATAAATTTCCCACTTTGCTCCACTTTACTCCATTTTTCTTCACTTTGTTGAAAACTTTCTCAATTTTGTCTCTTTCCATGGATGAACGATTTTTTGATAAAATGGCTCAGGGTCTTTAGTCTGAATCCTGCGTTCGGGGTTTACAACACTTTATAAAGCTTCTTTTTAGTATATTTACATTCTTCATTGAAAAAATGGAAGACATTAAAAAACCCATACAGCTTGATGTTGAGCAGGTACTCTTTAGTAAAAATCCGAAGCTTAAAAAGGTATTACCGGAATTTCTGATCAACTACCTGAAAAGGATCGTCCATCAGGATGAATTGAATAAAATCATCTTTGATAACAGCCATTTGCGGGGTTCTCAGTTTAATGATGCAGTTCTCGATGGAATGGGGATAAAATACCGCGTTTATGGCGCTGACCGGCTGCCTCCGGGAGGAAGAAATCTGTTCGTTTCAAATCATCCACTTGGTGGTCTTGATGGAATGGTATTCATGAGTGAGCTCTCAAAGCACTTCCCGGAAATAAAGTTCCCTGTAAATGACATTTTACTCTACATTGAAAATTACTCGGGTATTTTTCTGCCGGTAAACAAGCATGGAGCACTTGGAAGAGAGGCAGCGAGAATAATTGAAGAGGCATATGCTTCTGATTGTCAGATGTTAAACTTTCCCGCCGGAATATGTTCAAGGAGAATAAAGGGGGTCATTGCTGATCTCCCATGGCAGAAAAGCTTCATAACTAAAGCCATTCAGCATAAGCGTGACATTATACCATGCTATTTCTCAGGACGTAACAGCTCATTCTTTTATAACCTTTCAAGGCTTCGGACAGGTCTGGGTATAAAGGCAAATATAGAGATGCTCTATCTTGTTGATGAAATGTTCAGGCAAAAAGGAAAAGCTATTGATCTTGTCTTCGGGGAGGTCATTCCATGGAAGACTTTTGACAAGTCAAGAAATCCACAGGAATGGGCTGAATTCATGCGGCAAAAAACGTATAATTTAAAGAACGAGATAATCTCCGGTTGATTTTATTTCTTAATTTTGATCCTCAAACAATTTATCCGTGGACATACATTCAGGTAAGGGCGTTGTTGAGCCGGTAGCACAGGGTATACCTGTTGAAGAACTGGTTGCAGAACTTACCAAAGTGGGAATGCTTCGCAAAACTAATAACGGCAACAACGAAGTATACTTATTTGATAATCTGAGTTCGCCTGTATTAATGCATGAGATAGGCCGTATCAGGGAACTGACTTTCCGTCATGCAGGAGGTGGAACAGGCAAAGCCGTTGATCTTGATGAATACGATCTGTCACCCGAACACCCTCAGAAGCAGTTGGTGATTTGGGATCCTGATAATCGCGAAATAGTTGGAGGTTACAGGTTTACATTCCCCGGACATAAAGAAAAGGACTTCACTATTGACAGGTATGCCTCATCATCATATTTCACTTTCTCAGACAAATTCATACATAAATATCTGCCTCACACAATGGAGCTGGGGCGTTCTTTCGTCAAACCTGAATACCAGAGTAGTGCCATGGGCCGGAAGGGCCTCTATTCACTTGACAATCTTTGGGATGGACTCGGAGCAATAATTATAGACAATCGCCAGATAAAGTATCTTTTCGGGAAGGTGACAATGTATACTCACTATAATGCATGGGCCCGAAATATGATTTTATATTTTATGCTTAAGCACTTCCCTGATAATGAAAAGTTGGCAATACCCTCCGATCCTGTTTTTATTGATATTCACACCGAAGAAATGAAACGGCTTTTTACCGGAAAGAGTTTCAGAGAGGATCTTAAGATCCTGTCACAGGAGGTAAGGAAGCTGGGAGAGGTCATTCCACCTCTTATAAATGCTTATATGAACCTTTCCCCTACCATGAAATGCTTCGGCACATTTATAAACCATCATTTTGGTGACGTTGAGGAGACGGGTATTATGATCACTGTCCGCGATATGTACATTGCAAAGATAAATCGCCATCTGTCATCTTACCGTGAAGATTTTGACATCTCTCAATAAGCGCGGGTATTTATCCCTCCGATATAATTAGCATAGGACTTATTGGCCACCCTGTTACCTCCCGGTGTCGGGTAGACGCCAGTGAAATACCAGTGTCCTGTATGACCGGGGCAAGCTTTAAGGAGCCCGTCAACGGACTGGTAAACAATATTAACCTCAGCTACAATGCCCGGAGCCTTGAGCATAGTGGCAATCTTTTCAGAGATTTGTCTGTCTGAGAAGGGTTCATAGATATCCTTTACAACGTTTACCATTTCATTGTCAGGTTTCTTCAGTTCTTCCAGCGCCCTGAGGTAGACATCGTTTATAATACTTTCTCTTCCGGTCTCTTTCAGCATTTCAATGGCAGCCTTAAACGCAATGAAATCATTTAGCCTGGCCATGTCTATGCCATAACAGTCAGGATACCGTATTTGCGGTGACGAGGAGACAATAACTATTCTTGCCGGTTCAAGCCGGTCGAGTATTTTAATAATGCTTTCTCTTAACGTTGTTCCGCGGACAATTGAATCATCAATTACAACCAGGTTATCCACACCCCTTCGGATGACACCATAAGTGACATCATAAACATGTGCTGTAAACTGATTGCGGCTTTCGTCCTCCGTAATGAATGTTCGAAGCTTAGCATCCTTGACGGCAATTTTTTCAATGCGCGGCCTGACCTCGATGATCTTTTCAAGCTCCTTCTCAGTCAATTCAGGACCTTTCTCAAGTATCGCTTCCTTTTTTCTGTTGTTAAGGTAATCTTCGACACCCTTGATCAGTCCATAGAATGCACTTTCTGCCGTATTCGGGATATATGAAAATACAGTGTTGTCAATGTCAAAGTTCACTGCTTCAAGCACGGGTCCTGTAAGTGTTTCACCAAGTTTCTTCCTCTCCCTGTAAATAGCCTTGTCGGTGCCTCTTGAAAAATATATTCTTTCAAACGAACATTTGGCAGGAGGTGCAGCCGGAAGGATTTCTTCAACAGACCACTTCCCTGATGCTTTTATTATAAGAGCTTTACCAGGATCAAGCTCCTGCACTTTGTCAGTCCTGACATTAAATACAGTCTGAATGACAGGCCTTTCCGAAGCGGCTATCACTACATTTTCGTCGGCATACCAGAATGCAGGTCTTATTCCTGAGGGGTCACGTATGACAAATGAATCTCCGTGACCAGTCATCCCGGCCATAACATATCCGCCATCCCACCTGCGCGCAGCATTTCTGAGAACACCGGCTAAATCGAGCTCTTTCTCTATCATAGGAGAGATTTCACGTTTTGTATAACCCTGTTCCTTGAATTGTCTGTATAGTTTTTCTACCTCCTCGTCAAGAAAATGGCCTATATTTTCAAGTATTGTAATAGTGTCGGAGAAATCAACCGGATTCTGTCCAATCTCAAGCAGATTATCAAAGATAACCTCCATGTTTGTAAGATTAAAGTTACCGGCCATTACCAGGCTTCGTGAACGCCAGTTATTCTCGCGTGTCACCGGGTGGACATAGTCAACCCCATAGCTGCCGTAGGTTCCGTAGCGCAGATGGCCAAGGTACACATCACATGCATAAGGCATGTTCGATGCAATATAAGACGGATCACTCCAGCATTCCTGCCCGGGGTTGCATTTTTTGCCTATATCTGAATATATGTGTCTGAATATCTCCTTTATTGAGTCAGATGCGCCTGATCGTTCACGGAAGATATACCTTGTACCTGGCCTGGCGTTTATGCGGATACCGGCCAGACCTGCTCCATCCTGTCCGCGGTTATGCTGCTTTTCCATCATGAGATACATTCTCTGGAGACCATAATCCCATGATCCATATCTGTCAATATAATATCCTGCGGGTTTCAGCAGCCTCATCAGAGCTATCCCGCATTCATGTTTTATACTATCGCTCATTGTTTACTTTTTGGAGCTCTGAAAACCTATGATCTCCTTTACGAGGTAAGCATCAGGGTATTTTGCCTGAATCCTGAAGAAGATTCCGGCAGCTTCTTCCCTTGTTCTGAATTCTCCGACCTTCACTTTAAACCAGTTTGGCTTATCAAAAATCAGGTCCGCTTTTATTCCGGGGAAACTTTCCATAAACCTCATCTGGATCTTTTTGGCCTCTTCACCTGCAGTCCGGTGTCCGCCACGATATATCTGGATGCGGTAGCCATCAATACCCTGCTTCTTCAGATTGGCCAGGATATGTCGGTTGACAAGGGTATCAATATCCGGATCCTGACGTATTACAAGAGACTCTTTTTCAGAACCGTAGCGACCCTTATTGATCAGATTTATAACCGCGATACCGTCCTGAGCCATTGAGGCAACAGATGGTGCCAGCAAAGCAACTAATAACAGTATCCGGATTTTCATGTTGCAAATATAGATTCTTTTATTAAAAAATGCCGGATTGTTTATTCCTCAAGAGCCTCAAGAAGTTCATCTGTCATCTCCATGTTGTGGTATACTGCCTGCACATCATCATCATCCTCAAGGGCTTCAATAAGCTTAAGAACTTT
>CAZGDJ010000151.1:0-7587 GCA_964524635.1 uncultured Rikenella sp.
AAGGAGGGATATCTGGTCCTCCGAAAAAGAAAACGCCGATAGAGTTCTCAAAAATAGTCCGGAATTCTGCAGTGCAGGCATTTGCACTAAAGAGAGATCCCTCCGGAAGCTCTTCTCTGACTTCGTGAAGGTAAAATCCATTAAGATTATTTTCCTCAATATATTCAGCTGTCTTGGAGAAATCATTTTGCTGATTCATATGGTAAACACCAACAAAATTAACCTGTTCAAGGTCGACATCCAGCAGTTTCTTTTCCAGAAGAAAGTTCACTACTTCAATGTTTCCTACAGTAGGGTTCATAAGAATAATATAGCTTTTGTCCTTATTGAAGTCTTCTCTGAAAAAGTTCTGTGGATATAGAACACATACAGTAAGAAGAAAACATAGCAACAGAAAAAGCTTTTTCATGATTTTAATATTAACCTGATAAAGGTAATGGATATTATTCCTTTAACCACAGAATACACAGATTCACACATAGAGCCACAGATATTATTTTATTTAATCTGTGCCAATCTGTGCCCATGTGTGGTGAGTTATTTCTTCCACAGATTGCAAAAAAAAATGATTTAATGATTATAATGATTAAAAAACTCTATATTTGTTTCGTCGTTTCCCGAAATGAAATGAATACAAAAAAGAAATATTATACCCCTGAGCAGGAGAAAACCGCCAGATATGCAAAAGCATTGTCGCATCCGGCACGTGTCTTTGTTATGGATTTCCTTGCCAATAATCTTGATAAGTGCTGCTATAGCGGAGATATGGCTGAGGAGTTGCCCATTGCCAGATCAACCCTTTCCGAACATCTTAATGAGCTTAAAAAAGCAGGCTTGATTCAGGGGGAGATAAACCCTCCATATATTAAGTATTGCATAAACAGAGATAACTGGGATGAGGCAAAAGGACTTATGCATAACTTCTTTAAAAGATAGGTTTTATTTAATTATTGAATAATTGAAGAATAAATCTGGATAAAATAATGGAAATAAAAATTCTCGGACCAGGTTGTCCCAAATGCAAGACACTGGAGAAACTAACCCGTGAGGTAGTTGAAAATAATGGAATTGTGGCGGCAGTGACTAAAGTAGATGATATTGTAGCCATTATGAATTATGGTGTGATGTCAACACCGGCCCTGGTAGTTGATGAAAAAGTTGTCCTGAAAGGTCGTGTGCCTTCAGCAGATGAGCTATTAAAGATTTTAACCGCATAAATAATCAGATTATGAAAAGGATAGGTTTTATTCTGATCGCAGTAGTTGCAGTAGTTTCAGCCATCTTGTTAATCTCTTTCAGGGGGTCAGATATGCCTCTTAATGAGGAGACAACCATAGTAAAAGGAGACAAAGTAGAAGTCTTTTATTTTCATTTTACGCGCCGCTGTGTTACATGCCAGGCAGTTGAAGATGAGTCAAAAAAGGCACTTGAAGCATTATATCCCGACCAAGTAAAAAAAGGAACTGTAACCTTTACCGCAGTAAACCTGGATGAAGAATCCAGCAAACCAATTGCTGAAAAATGCAAAATCACTGGTCAGAGCCTACTGATAATTAGCGGCGAAGCTCGTATTGATCTCACAAGTGAAGGTTTTCTGTATGCAAGAAACAATCCTGATAAACTAAAGGAAGAGATTAAAAAGACTGTTGACCCTTTATTGAAATCAATGAAATAGATTAATGGAGTTCCTTCAGAATATACTTGAGAACTCTCAGTACTCATTTTTGACAGCTGCTATACTGGGACTGATGACAGCCATAAGTCCCTGCCCGCTGGCAACAAATATTTCCGCAATAGGTTTTATTAGCCGTGACCTCACAGACCGCCGGAGAGTTTTTCTGAATGGCATTGTCTATACTCTTGGCCGTGCAATTACTTATGTCGGGATAGCCCTGATTATTTATTTCGGAGCAAGTCAGATGGATATCTCAGGATGGTTTCAACGCTGGGGTGAGAAGATACTCGGCCCCATCCTTATCATAATCGGGCTATTCATGCTTGATTTCATTAAAATGAAGTTTCCGGGTCTTGGCTCATTCACTGAAAAGATAGGAGAAAAGGGGAGAAGCAGTTACCTCAACACACTTCTTTTGGGAATATTGTTTGCCATGGCTTTCTGCCCATATAGCGGAGTACTTTACTTTGTCATGCTTATTCCTCTGACAGTTGCAAGCGCTGACGGGCTTATTTTGCCTCTTGTATTTGCAATTGCTACGGGAATTCCTGTTATGCTCTTTGCATGGTTCCTGGCTTATGCTGTTGGAAATGTTGGAAAGATATACAACCGTATTAAAACCTTTGAACTCTGGTTCAGAAGAGTAGTTGCGGTCTTGTTTATCGGGGTGGGTATATATTATATTATTGCTGTGTATTTCTGATTTTTTTATTAACATATTTCGTATTATAACGAAATGAAAACTTCTGATTTTAAATGGAAACGAAAAAAGAATTAAAGATTCTGTCATGGATCATTGTTGCTTTCGCCTTTGCATTCTTTTTGCCGATTGAGAACTCAAGGTTCACAACTGCAATTGACGCATCACTTGATCTGACTAAGTGGTATGCCAGGGAACATGTTATTCTCTGTCTTTTGCCGGCATTTTTCATTGCAGGTGTGATATCTGTGTTTGTCAGCCAGGGTTCGGTAATAAAATATTTCGGAGCCAACGCTAAAAAGTGGCTTTCGTATACAATGGCGGCGGTGTCAGGGACCATTCTCGCAGTTTGTTCCTGTACCGTCCTTCCGCTTTTTTCAAGCATTCATAAAAGAGGTGCCGGCCTTGGTCCGGCAATTGCATTTCTTTATTCCGGTCCGGCAATTAATATTCTTGCTATTGTACTTACCGCCAGAATACTGGGATTTGAGATGGGAGTTGCCAGAACTGTTGGGGCGGTCTCCTTTAGCATTATTATAGGGTTGGTAATGGCATTTATTTACAGGAAAGAAGAGAAGGTAAAAAGGGAAGAGCAGATGATTATTGAGGCTCCTCCTGAAAAAAGACCAATCTGGCATACTTTGCTGCACTTCTTTACCCTAGTGCTCATTCTTGTCTTTGCCAATTGGGGCAAACCAAGTGAGGGTGATTCTTCAAGCACCTGGTACTACATCTGGCATTATAAATGGGTAATAACAGGGCTTTTTAGTCTCATTCTGGCTTTCTCTCTGATAAAAGTACTGAAGATCAAATGGCAGTGGGTGCTTGCCGCAGTGCTGCTAACAGGTGTTTCTGTCCTTTTGTCAAATTCCCTGATCGATGATACAAAGCTAAGGCCGCTTGTTCCAATGATGACGGGAATCATCGCGTTAACAGTCATTACTCTTCTTGACAGGAATGATGATGAAAATAAGGAATGGACACTTTCTACCTGGGGATTTGCGAAGCAGATTTTACCCTTGCTTGCTGGCGGTGTACTAATAGCTGGTTTTCTGCTGGGTTCAACTCATGATGGTGAATCCATTGCAGGTGTCATTCCGAACCAATGGATAGCTTCAATGGTTGGTGGAAACTCTCTGTTTTCTAACTTCTTTGCTTCAATCGCTGGAGCCTTTATGTATTTTGCAACACTGACAGAGGTCCCTATAGTGCAGGGATTGTTAGTTGCAGGGATGGGTAAGGGGCCGGCTTTGGCTTTACTTCTTGCCGGGCCATCATTGTCCTTGCCTAATATGCTGGTTATCAGGAAAGTATTAGGCACTCAGAAAACTGTTGTATATGTCAGTCTGGTAGTGATCATGGCCACAATATCCGGATTGATTTATGGGGCAATATTTTAAAATTCAAAGAAATAGTTATATCGAAGAGCCTAATATTTCTTTCTGGATGAACCAAAAAACCTTGGGATAAATTTCGGAACCTCTTTCTGATAATCTGAATAGTCAGGATACTTCGTGCTGCTTATACTTTCCGTCAGTTTAGTGCTGCCTATAAATAAGATAACAAGCAATAATGGCCCTATGATGGTAAGGTTTATCCACCTGCCTGAAGCGGCTACTCCGAAGAAGTAAAAACAGATCCAGACAGCCTGCTCTGCAGCGTAGTTTGGATGCCGTGAAAACCTCCATAACCAGGAAGTTATAAATCCCCTTTTCAGAGATGCAGTATAAGGAATCTCACCTTTCTTGGCTCTGCTTTTCTCCTTCTGATACCTGTGCATCAGCAACAGCTTCGATGTAAATAAAAGTTAACACTGACAATGCTGCCAGAAGATCAATGAATGATAATTCTTTATCCTGGTTCATGGCAGCGAGAAGAAGAGGTGAAGAGAAAAGGAGGATAAGTGCGTTTTGATAAAAAGATATGAAGAACAGATTAAACAATCCAAACCTTAACCTTCCCTTCAAAGCAGGCTGTTCTCTCATAATTTTCCACCTGTAATCTTCCGCTCCTTTCCATGGCATAATGCTATAGCCGCCCTTACGGCCAAAGTTATAGGTTAGTCTTAGGCCCCAGATAGTCACAAGAAAAGTCATGATAAATAACCGATGGGATGGGAATGCTGCAACAGTAACCCAGCTGTATGCTATCGGTAATAAACTCCAAAGCTTGTCAACCTGACTGTAATTCCGGGTTAATTCACTGATAATAAATGTAAGAATTACCACAGCACCAAATATGTAAAGCCAGAGATGTATAAGGTTCGATATATCCACATCACCTGCTGATAATCTCTCAATTAGGCCGAAAGATAAAAATTGCACAACCATATCATTTTCTTTTCTAATTTACATTAAAACTACAAAATTTTTCTTCCATAAAGCATATTTCGTAGTTCAACGAAATGATAAAAATTTGTTGTATTGAGTTAAAGTATTGTATTTTGCTATTATGTCAGCTAAGGCCAATACATAAAATAATGAAAGATTCTTACATTACCTATCTATAACTTAAATTATTTATGCCGGCACAAAAAAAATCAGGATTCTTGACAGGTATCTGACTTTATGGATCTTCCTGGCTGTGATTGCTGGTGTGATCATCGGCCGGAAGAGTCCGCAGATAGCGGGCTTCTGGAACAGCATGTCAGGCGGAACCACCACTATTCCTATTGCCATCGGGTTAATTGTTATGATGTATCCTCCACTGGCCAAGGTCAGGTATGAGGATTTGCCGGGTGTGTTCCGCTATACAAAAGTGCTCGGCCTTTCTTTGTTGCAGAATTGGGTCATCGGTCCGTTGATTGAAGTGCCGGTAATGATTGCGCTGGTGAATGCGGCTCTGTTGTTTAAGAAACGGTTTTTTATTTTATCGTAACTGGAAATAGATATCAGAAATGATTACATAGCCTTACCATTTCTCAGGTTAAATGACTAAATTGAAATTTAAAGACTATGTAATTTCATTTTCAGATATTCTGCTGTGTATGATTTTTTGAATTTTGCCAGCTGTTCCGGAGTACCTTCAAATACAACATATCCGCCTTTATCACCGCCCTCCGGACCAAGGTCAATTACCCAGTCAGCACATTTAATGACCTCCACATTGTGTTCTATGAGTATCACCGAATGACCATGTTCTACTAGGGCATTCAGTGATTTCATAAGCTTGTTTATGTCATGGAAGTGCAACCCCGTTGTTGGCTCATCAAAGATAAAAAGCATTTTTGCACTGCTTTTCTCCTGGCTGAGGTAGTAGGCAAGCTTAACCCTTTGGCTCTCGCCACCTGAAAGTGTTGATGAAGACTGCCCTAATGTTACATAGCCCAGACCTACGTCTGAGAGCGGCCTCAGTTTATCAGCAATCTTTTTGCATGTCTTGTCCTGACATTTGCCGAAAAACTCAATGGCATCATTTATGGTCAATTCAAGCACATCATAAATGTTTTTATCATTGAATTTTACATCAAGAACATCACGCTTAAAACGCATGCCCTTGCATGCTTCACAGGTCAGCTCAACATCAGCCATGAATTGCATCTCCACTCTGATAACTCCTTCACCCTGGCACTCTTCGCATCTTCCGCCTTCGACATTAAATGAAAAGTGTGTAGGTTTAAAGCCATACTGAACTGATGCCTGCTGCTCGGCAAATATCTTCCTTATATCATCAAATGCTTTTAGGTAAGTGACAGGGTTAGAACGGCTGGATCTGCCTATCGGGTTTTGGTCAACCATCTCAACGGCAGTAATGCTGCCGGTATCACCTTTCATTTCCGAAAAATGTCCTGTCTTAAGGCTTGTCCCTGATAGTTTGTTGGAGAGGGCATTGAAAAGAATATCCTGAACCAGTGTGCTCTTGCCAGAACCACTGACACCGGTAACGACTGTTATTGCATGAAGAGGGAACTTTACGCTTATCTCCTTAAGGTTATTCTCACGAGCCCCGGTTACTTCTATATAACTATTCCATTTCCTTCTGAAGTCAGGTTCTTTAATACGCAAAGATCCTGTCATGTAAGCTGCTGTCAGCGATTTTTCGCCGGTCGTAAATTTGCCTGTGCCCTGATAGACTATTTCACCGCCATGTGTTCCGGCTCCGGGGCCCATATCAACAATTTCATCCGCCTCTTTGATTATTTCCTCTTCATGTTCTACAACAATGACAGTATTACCCAGGTCACGGAGCTCCTTCAAAACGTTAATCAGCAACCCGGTGTCACGTGGATGAAGTCCTATGCTTGGCTCATCAAGGATATAAAGTGATCCAACCAGGCTGCTGCCCAGTGATGTGGCCAGATTGATGCGTTGAGATTCACCTCCCGATAAAGTATTGGAAAGCCTGTCGAGTGTGAGGTAGGAGAGACCCACATCAATCAGAAAACCCAGTCTTTGCTGAATTTCCTTAAGCAGGCGTCCTGCTATATCCTTTTCCTCGCCGTTTAATATCAGCCCTGAAAAGAATGTGAATGCTTCATTTACAGGTCTAGAAGAGATTTCCTGTATTGATCTGCCACCTACCTTTACCCATCCTGACTCTTTTCGTAGTCTGTGCCCGTTACACTCCGGGCAGATGCGTTTACCCCTGTAACGGCTTAGCATAACGCGATACTGAATCTTGTATTTCTTTTCTTCAAGGTGTTTAAAGAAATGATTGAGTCCAAAAAAATACCTGTTGCCGGTCCACACCAGTGACCGTTGCTCAGGTGTTAGCTTGTACCAGGGTTTATGAATGGGAAATTCAAATTTATCAGCGCTGAATATCAGCCGCTCCTTCCATTGCTTCATAGTTTCTCCCCTCCAGCAGGCAATGGCATCATCATATACCGAAAGATTCTCATCAGGTATAACCAGGTTCTCATCCACCCCGATTATTTTGCCATACCCTTCGCAGACTGGGCAGGCTCCCAATGGTGAGTTAAAACTGAAAAGATGCTCGGTGGGTTCCTCAAATGTAATACCATCTTCTTCGAACTTATCAGAAAAGAGCACCGTCTGTTCATTCTCTTCTTCAGTAACTGTTAGAGCCAGATGACCGCCTCCTGCAAGAAAAGCTGTCTGCACTGAATCAGCAATACGGTTCATTTCCTCCGGACTGTCACCTGTCATTAACCTGTCAATGATAATATCCAGTGACTGTCCATTACTGATTATTTCTGCTGATCCGGGTTCATCCAGCCTCATAATACCTTTCTCAGTTCTTATCCGGTTAT
>CAZGDJ010000152.1:0-6479 GCA_964524635.1 uncultured Rikenella sp.
CCCAGAAGACAATTCTGTCACCCGGTTTCAGCTCGCGATGGAATGACCAGTCTCCCATGACGTCACCTGACAGACACGAATTGCCACCCATGCGGTAGGTCGGTTTGCCTTCGGCAGGATCAAAGGCTCCCATAATAACAGGCTTATAAGGCATCTCCAGACAATCAGGCATGTGTGCCGTGAATGAAACATCAAGTATTGCCGTCTTTATACCGTCACGGAATATAATATCTTCAACAGAGGCCACCAGTTCACCTGTCTCCCAGGCAAATGCGCTGCCAGGTTCAAGTATTATATTTATTTGGTGCTTTTCCCTGAATTTCCGAAGCAGGTTAATCAGATGGGCAGTGTCATAGTTTCTTCGGGTCATCAGGTGGCCGCCTCCCAAATTTAACCATTTAATCTGAGGAAGCAGTTTTCCAAATTTCTGCTCAACTACATTCAACACTTTCTCGAGTGTATAGGAATCGGATTCAAAGAGCACATGAAAGTGCAGTCCTTCAATACCCTCGGGCAATCCCTCTTTAAGTTCATCTGAACTGACACCCAGTCTTGATCCGGGAGAGCATGGGTTATAAATGCCATGTGCAATTTCCGAATACTCAGGGTTTATCCTGAGGCCGGCAGAAATATGCGGTCCCTCCTTTTGAAGAACCGGTTTGAATTTTTTATACTGGGCGAGAGAGTTAAAAGTCACATGTGAGCTGTAACGGAGTATGGTTCCGAACTCTTCACGACGGTATACTGGTGAATAAGTATGGGCAGGCACACCCATCTCTTCATAACAAAGCCTTGCCTCATGAACCGAACTGGCTGCAGCACCGGAAATATATTCCCTGATAATTGGAAAGACTGACCACATAGCAAATCCCTTAAATGCCAGGATGATCTCAGCACCTGATTCAACTGAGACCTTGTTTATCAGCTCAAGATTATGACGAAGACGTTCTTCGTCAATGACATATGAAGGTGATGGCACCTGTGAGTAATCAATCATCAGGTCAGAGCTCAAGGTCGATATCAAATTTCTCATTCCATGGCAGACCCAGCTTATTGAGTTCTGTCATGAAAGGATCGGGATCAAACTGCTCAACATTCCAGACTCCGGGTTTCTTCCACTGACCCTGAAGATACATCATTGCTCCTATGGCAGCCGGCACTCCGGTGGTATAGCTCACCGCCTGCGTTCCGGTCTCATGATAGGCATCTTCATGACTGCAGTTATTCCATATATAATATGAGCGCTCCTTTCCTTTCCACAAACCTTTAATACGGCATCCTATTGAAGTCCAGCCCTTGTAATTCTCACCCAGGTCACCCGGATTTGGAAGAACTTCTTTCAGGAATTTTATGGGCACTATTTCAACGCCATTGTACATAACAGGGTCAATACGTGCCATGCCAATATTCTGTATGACTCTCAGGTGAGTAAGGTATTCCTGTCCGAAGGTCATCCAGAAGCGTGCGCGTTTTATGGCAGGGAAGTTTTTAACAAGTGACTCAAGCTCCTCATGATATATGAGATATGATTCTTTTGGCCCTATTCCCGGGTAATTGAGAGGCTTATGTATTTCATGAGGACTAGTCCATATCCACTTTCCGTTTTCCCAGTATTTTCCCTTCTGTGTCACCTCACGGATATTGATCTCAGGATTAAAGTTGGTGGCAAATGGTCTGCCATGATCACCGGCATTGCAGTCAACAATATCGAGATAGTGTATCTCATCAAAATGATGTTTGGCTGCATATGCAGTAAATATGCTGGTTACACCGGGATCGAAGCCGCAACCGAGGATTCCTGTCAGCCCTGCTTTTCGGAACCTTTCTTCATAAGCCCACTGCCAGCTATATTCATATTTGGCTTCTTCAGGCGGTTCATAGTTTGCTGTGTCGAGATATGAGACACCTGTCTCAAGGCATGCATCCATAATATGGAGGTCCTGGTAAGGCAGGGCTACATTTACAACAAGGTCAGGCTTGTATGTTTTTAACAGAGAAACAAGCTCAGGGACATTATCAGCATCAATCTTTGCTGTCTGTATCCTGTTGCCTCCTATTATGGCTGCAATAGCATCACATTTGGATTTTGTTCTGCTTGCAAGCATAATCTCAGAAAAGACTTCAGGAAGTGAGGCCATCTTATGGACTACCACTGTACTAACGCCTCCGGCGCCTATTACCAATACTTTTCCCATCAGATTTTTTTGAAGGTTATGATGCAAAGGTAAATTTTTTGTGACATTTTTTTTTGCCTTGAGAAGCTATAAGAAGAAAAGTTATATTTTTGCAATCGAAACAACAGTATTGTCTTATATGGACGACTATCACGCGAGCAACAATTTAAATACATTCTGCTGAGGTAATTGGTGACAGATACCTCTGTGGAATTAAATCATAGGAGGTATTATAATGATTACATACTGGCAGATGATCCCCAACGGGCTCCTTCCGTTAAATTCATTTGAAAAAGGCTGCATTGTCCATGTCACCGATCCTACGCCTTCGGAGATTGGCACATTAAAGTCTGCCCTGAAAGTTCCTGACGATTTCCTAACTGATATTCTTGACGTTGATGAGAGATCCAGGATGGAGGTTGAGGATGATATGCTCCTGATGATTTATCGTATTCCTTACCAGAACCAGTCAAACGGCTTTCCCTTTACCACAATACCTCTTGGCCTTGTGCTGACAAAAGATCATCTTGTCATAATCTGTCACAGGAATAATGAGGTTCTTGACGATTTCTTCAGCCGCAGTGGCAAAGGTATTGTAATTGAAAACAAGATAGATCTTACTCTTCATTTGTTCCTTCGTACCACAATGTTTTATCACAGGTATCTGAAACAGATAAATAACCAGACAGCCATGATTGAAGCAGATCTTGAGAAGTCAACGCGAAACAAAGAGCTTCACAGGCTTCTCAAGATGGAAAAGTGTCTTGTATATTTCACTACATCACTTCGCTCAAATGAAATGATGATGCTAAAACTTAAGAGCTCCAAGTGGATACGTGAATTTGAATATTCACAGGATCTGCTCGATGAGGCAACAATTGAGAACAGGCAGGCTATCGAGATGGCGAAGATATACAGTGACATCCAAAGTGGAATGATGGATGCCTTTGCCTCCGTCATCTCAAATAACCTTAACATAGTGATGAAACAGCTGACTATCATCACAATAATATTAATGATTCCAACCCTTATTGCCAGCTTCTACGGGATGAACGTCCCAAACAGGCTTGAAGAAAACAATTACGCATTTTGGATAATTCTGGGTGGTTCAGCGATCATAGCAACTATCGGCGCTCTGCTTATAAGAAAAAAGAAATGGATGTAGTCGTTCTATCTGTCTTTATCTAAGCAGACTGAAATGAAACAGATAGACATCAAAGATATTCTGAAGATTTTAGGCATGATTCTTTTAATTGAATCTGCTTTTTTTTTAGTGTGTGTTCCTGTTGCCCTGATATATTCAGAAACAATAATGCCGTTTATAAGGTCATGTGCAGTGACACTCATTCCCGGACTCCTTCTTTTCTTTCTTATTCCAAAATCACTTAATACAGCAATAAACATCAGGGAGGGCTGTCTCAGTGTTACCTTATCATGGTTCACCCTTACCCTGGCAGGAACCCTTCCCTATGTTTTCAGCGGTGCCTCTGATGATTTTGTCAAGACATTTTTTGAATCGGTAAGCGGGTTTACAACCACGGGCAGTACAATATTTGCAGATGTTGAATCGCTTCCCATGTCAGTTCTTTTCTGGAGAAGCCTGACTCACTGGATTGGAGGTGTTGGAATTATCCTTCTTGCTATCATTATTTTACCTAATCTGAAGGTTGGCGGATACAGCCTTTTTTCCCTGGAATCTTCCGTTAAACAAAAAGTACTTCCTAAAACCAAAACATTTGCGATCACTTTCCTTATTATTTACCTGACACTGACTGCATCTGAAATTGTTTTTCTTCTTATTGGGCGTCTTAGTTTTTTTGAAAGCGTATGTATGGCTTTCGGTACCATTGCAACCGGTGGTTTCTCAATCAGAAACACAAGCCTTGCCGACTTCTCACCTTATCTTCAATATGTTGTAGCAATATTCATGTGGCTGTCAGCAGTGAGTTATGTGTTGTACTACTTTTTACTAAAGAGGGATTTTAAAAAAATCAGGCAAAATGAAGAGTTCTGGTTTTATATCTTTTTCACGACTGCCAGTGTGGTTTTTGTCACTTTGATACTCTACTTTTCCACTGAGCGTGATTTCAGCACTTCTTTCAGACACTCATTTTTCCAGGTTATTGCCCATATTACCACTACAGGATTTGCTACATCAGACTATATGCAATGGCCTCAGATAGGATGGTTCATAATGTTCCTTTTGTTTTTTGCCGGGGGAAGCACCGGTTCTACAACCGGGGGAATAAAAATGGCCCGCCATCTTATTGCACTGAAAAATCTTAAAAGCGTTTTTCTGAAGTTGCAGCATTCAAGTATCATCCGACCGATAAAATTTAATGGAAGGACAATACCGGAGAATACCAATAATCTTATGTTGTTATTTATAATACTTTTTATTATCATTATCATTATTGGTGCGATGGTCATTGCACTAACCGGAATCCCCATTAATGAGGCTATCGGAGCCAGCGCAAGTGCTATGTCAAATGTTGGCCCCGGGTTAGGAGCTTCAGGTAACATGGGCAATTTCGCAGCATTTAATGATTTTGCCCTTATGACAATGTCAATCCTGATGCTGATCGGACGTCTGGAGCTATTTACATTGCTGACTATCTTCACAAGAGCATTCTGGAAAGGCTAGCGATCACCTGCCCTTTAGGTAATTTCTGATTTTGTTAAGGCTTTCCGGTGTTCCGCAATCAAACCAGTATCCATCATCATGAAGGAAAGTGTTAATTGCATTTTTCCCGGCAAGCATCAATAAAAGTGAAATCATTGAATAAATTCCGGCAGGCATTTTTTCAAATATGGACGGCGTCAATACCTGGATAGCAGAGAAGGCTATCTCTTCCAGTCCTTTGCGACTACCCGTGGTAAGTATCTCCTCATGCGAGGCATTATTTACCCAACCACGCATTCTCCCTCTTTTGTCAACGAGGAGAAAGCGATTTCCAAGGCGATGTCTTACAGCAAGAGTTGCAAGTGAGACAGATGAAACATGATAATTATATAACTCTTTGATATTCAGATCTGTAAATATGTCAACATTATAACAAATGAAAGAACCTTCAGTAAAGAATTGTCTTGCCTTGTAAAGACCTCCCCCGGTATCAAGTAGCTCTTCCCTCTCATCCGAGACTGCTATTTTCAGTCCGTCAGATCTTAGTCTTTCAATTTCTTCCATCATCATCTCAGGATGATGGTGGATATTAACAATAATGTCATCAAAGCCATTGACTGTCAGATTCTCAGCAGCAATCCTCAGAGCTGTCTTTCCATTTATATCAACCAGTGCTTTAGGTCGCTCCCGGGTCATTTCTCCAAGCCTTGTTCCCAGCCCGGCAGCAAATATCATTGCTTTCATAAATCGTCAAGTTCTGTATGATTGACCTCAACTTTTACTCCCGGCATACCTGATAGCATTGAAGCTACTTTAGAGGCACACCATACTGAACGATGTTTTCCGCCAACGCATCCGAAAGAAACATGGATTTCAGCAATTTCTTTTCGTCTCATCACCGGGATCATATTGCGGATTAGTGATGCACAGTCTCCTGTAAAAGACAGGGCTTCATCATCGTTGCCATAAAATTCTGCTATCTCAGTATCCTTGCCTGTCAGACCATTCAATTCAGGTATCGCCGCTGCATTGCGCAGACCGCGGCAGTCAAAGACAAATCCCCCTCCATTATTATATGTTAATGTCTTTCCTTTTAAGTAAGAAAAGCTGGAAACTTTTATTGTCATCTGTTCATGAGAATGAATAAGGGCTCTAAACTTTTTTTGCTGCACAACAGACAGTGAAGTTTTCTTTAATTCAGGCAGGTCAACCGGAAAAGAATCGCTTTCAAGCAGGTTATTCATCAGCTCAACGGCCGGAACAATGCTTTCCGTGAACGTTGGCTTGTTCTCATGCAGTCCGCGAAAACCAAATGCTCCCAGTGCCTGCATAAGTCTTATAAGAGTGAAACCCCCGGAATATTTTTTCAGCTGTGTCACTGAAATGCCCGTTGTTTCAGAAAAGAGTTCAAGATGCCGTCTGAGTGTTTTATCTCTAAGCGAATCTGGTATCTGAACCTTTGCATCATATACAAAAGATGCAATATCATATTGCGGTGCGCCAAGACGGCCGCCCTGGTAATCAATGTACCATGGTTTGCCATCCTTTATCATAATGTTGGCACTCTGGAAATCACGAAAGAGAAAATAGTCCTGACCTGCTTCAAGAAGAAAGCTTGTAAGAGTTCCGAAATCATGCTCAAGTCTGGTCTCATTAAAAGGGGCAGCAATCAGCTTCAGGAA
>CAZGDJ010000152.1:6489-7579 GCA_964524635.1 uncultured Rikenella sp.
CTTATAGTAGTTCATATCCCAAACCATGCTCTGTCTATCGAAACTGCGATGCGGATAGCATAGTGAGAGATCCAATCCTTTTATCCCTTCAGTCTGAATCCGTACAAGGTCGGAGGCAATTGTCATAAAGAGCTCTTCAGTCTCATGGCCGAATCTCTGATCTTCAGGTCGTGAGGCAAGCCAGGTAAAGAGATTGGTGTCGCCCAGATCTTCAAGGAAATATAACTTCATCTCAGGGTAATAAGCAAATACCTCAGGCACCCGTATTGATTTGGTCCTGAAATGATTAGTAAACCCCACAAAAGCATCATTCTCCTCCCTGCACGGATTGAAAACCCCGATAATAATCTTCTCTTTATCAGCAATTCTGAAGTATGCTCTGTCAGAGCCTGATTGCGGTAACCGGATAACAGATGAAGGAGCCTTTCCCTTCCACTTAAAGTAAGCAGTCTCAATGACAGCCCTGATATTCATTTCAGAACTTTATAAATACTTTTCTTCGGTAAAGGATATAACCAAAAATCCAGATAAAGAGTACCTGCATAATGGCAAACATAAGACTGGCCATCTTTTGTTGCTCAAACAGAGGACTGCAAATATGCGTGAAAATCCATTGATAAAGTGATACTCCTCCTGTCTTAATACTCCACATTGCAGACGCCCAGATACCCGCAAGCAGGTAAGTTGCCATAGGATTCACACCAAAGGCATTGAAGAATCCTGTCCATCCTTTTAAGCCCCATAAATCAACTATAAGGAAAATAACGGCAAGAATTCCCATTCCTATACCTCCTGCATAGAGAACATAAGAACTTGTCCATAGTGGCTTATTTATTGGGAAAAAAATGCCCCAGAAATAGCCTGCTGCCGTAAGTGCGACGCCTAAAGCCAGAAGATAACCTACTGTTTTCCACGATGTTCCAAAAATACTAATGAGATTACCTGCGAGGAAACCAAGTAAAACTGTGGCAGCAGCAGGTATTGTGCTGAGAAGCCCTTCAGGATCAAATGGTATCCCAAAGCCTTTATAAAGATGGTTTTCTCCAAGTACGGCTTTGTCAACTCTGAGAGCAAGGTTGCCTTCAAGTGA
>CAZGDJ010000153.1:0-7559 GCA_964524635.1 uncultured Rikenella sp.
CCTCCGATTATCATTATTATCATCCCGGCAAGGAATGTAATGACATACAGAAATATAAAGGAGAGCATCAGGTAATTTGTGTTTTCAGTCACTATTTTGCCATTCAGCCTGATAGTATTGACTGCATTTGGATGCTGCAATTTTATAAACAGGTTACGGGCATTTTTTAGAATGATAAGGTGCCTGGCCATCTTTATGCCCCCTGTAGTTGATCCGGTTGATCCTCCGGCAAACATGATAATAAACATGAAGAACCAGCCTACCTGAGGCCAGGCCGCATAATCAGTTGTAGCAAAACCTGTACAGGATATCTGTGAGATAACCTGGAAAAAACCATCCCGGAATGACTGTTCAAAGGACCGGTCTGTTCCAATGAAAAGGACCATAGTAATAAAGACCGTTGATGCCGTGACGACAAAAATATAGAACCAGAATTCGTCATTCAGTTTTATATGACGGAAATTTCCTTTTACTGCATGATAAAAAATAACATAGCTGGTAGCCGCAAGAAACATGAAAATTGCAGCAACGTACTGTATGTAAGCTGAGTATCCGGCAAGACTGGTGTTTTTTGTTGAGAATCCGCCGGTTGCCACTGACCCGAAAGAATGGCATATACTGTCAAAAAAAGTCATCCCCCCCAGGCTCAGGAAGATTGCTTCCGCTATTGTCAGTGAAAGGTATATGTAAAACACCCTCAGGGCAATCGATTTTGTTTTAGGGAGGATCCTTTCTTTCATTGAAGACTCAAGGGAAAAAAGGTTGTACCCTCCTACTTTCAACGTCGGAAGTATAATGATCACAAGAAGGATGATACCAATACCCCCAATCCAGTGAGTCAAGCTACGCCAGAAAAGTATTGACTTGGGAAGAATCTCAACATCAGCAATAGCAGACGCCCCTGTTGTTGTAAATCCGGAAAATGTCTCAAATAAAACATTGATATTGCCTCTAATTGCACCACTGAAGAAATATGGAAGGGTGCCGGCTAGTATCAGTGTTAACCAGCCTAGTACAACTCCAAGGTACCCCTCCCTGATTTTTATCTCCTCCTGAGGGGTAACAGTCAGGGGATCGTAAAGTAATATGCCTGGCAATAAAACACATAATGATGAAAGGATAAATGGTTTAACAGGCTCTGAATAAATAATGGCAATCGGGATACATAAAAGGAAAGTTGACGAGACTATAATAAGAATCAGGCCAACAACCTTTAGAAGAGACTTGATATCAACTTTCTTCATTTAACCTTTTATGCTTTAATAAATGCAAATCAGCAATATAATATACCTGTGTAAAATTATGTAAAAACAATACTTGCCGACAAAAAGCAATAAAAAAAGGGGACTTTTTCAAATCCCCTTTCGTTTCACCTATAAATCCCCCAAGGGGGACATATAGTTTAAGTTATAAATGATTGGATAAAGGTGCACCTCTTTTTGTATGCTTCCGTGAATGATGAGAACCATCCATTTATGGAAGTAGAGATCATTCATGAGCCCGATCTTATTTCACCCTGACAATAATTGAGTCGGCGATAGTAAGAGCTGTCGTCAGCGTACTAAGATCAGTGAACAGCTCACCGGTTTTACCTGAATAATGACTATGCCCTATCGGTTTCATTAAGTATGAGTCCTGAGGTGTATTGGAATCTATATCAGCTTCGTAGACCAGTGCAGGCTGGCATGACCATTTATAGTTCTCATCGTCAGGATATTTATTGTTAGTCCAATACTCATTCCAGTCCCAATTCTGATTTATCTCAAGCATGACCCTGAACTTTTCGGGTAGGGGATTATCAGCGTGTGATTTAAGCACAAAACCTGTCACAGGCGTTGCGCCGGTATAAGCATCAGGCACGCGTGTCTGAGCGTCAGGCACGTATAAACCATCAGAAGCTTTCACTCCCCTTTTATGAGCCCAGTAAGGAAGTGTTTGAGGGGCACGTTTTGAAGTTGTTATCCATTTGTTCCCCTCCTGCCGGCCATATTTAAAGACTCCGGTTGCAACTGCCTGAGAAACATAAAGTGTCTGTATATAACCTCCATTCTCATCTTCAAGCCATATGGCAAACAGCGGATAATAAAACGATTCTCCTTTCATAAGGTCGACAGTAATCTCAGGTCCCTTGCCATCTGCATTGGTTATCAAAACACTCTGTTCTTCCTGAAGCTGTTTCCCTTTCTTAAGTGAGCCGGTAGAACAAGATGCTGCAAGGACTGCAATTGATATAATCAGTATTTTCTTCATTTTCAAACAATTTAAAATTCAACAATTATGCCTACGGTCGGCAAAACAGTACCTGAGGATCCGTTAATATACTTCAGAGCATATTTCTCAGGGTCAGGGTCCGGATAGGCATCATCTTTTATCAGTATTGCCGGCTGGTCTGACTGGTGATTATATACGTTCTGAATGTCAGCATAAAACATCAGCGACCATCCCTTGAAGAAGTACTGTTTGTCAACTCTTATATCGAGCTGGTGAAATGCCTTCAACCGTTCTGTATTGTATGCGCTGTAATCAAGGTAACCCTGCCCCTGCAGATCCCATGCTTCCTTAAGAGATGATTTCTCAAAGTCATAAGGTGTGTAGGGAGCTCCACCAACAAATCTCCATTTGAGACCTATATCCCAGTTCTTTTCAAACTTCCTTGTTGCTGTCAGATTAAACAGATGCCTGTTGTCCCATGAAGAAGGGATCCATGAAGAACCCTGATCTTTAAACTCGCTCCTGACATAGGTATAAGATAAAACCATGTTGATTTTTTTAAACTCCCTCAACCTGGCCAGCAACTCAAAACCATAGGCTCTTCCGTCTGAAGTCGATGTAAGAGATTCATCACCGAAGATGCCGTATCCTGCACTCTTGCTTGACAGCGGTACAGCATCTCTTACCGAGAAAGGATATTTTGAATAACCTTTCAGGAAACCTTCAAGAGTGACCTGTATGTTTTCTGAAGGAACAAATTCAATCCCTGCAACGAGATGATCAGATTGTATATATTTCAGATCATTGGCTTTGTTGACAAATTCTCCGGCGGTATTCGAATACCCGAGAGCTGTATAAGGTGGGAGCTGATAATAACGTCCGATGTTAAAATTGATGTTCAGTTTATCATTTAATGAATAAGATGCTGATAACCTTGGAGAGAGTTGTGTCAAAGGGTTAGCCATTGTCTTTGACCATGTGTTAAAGTCTGTTCGTAATCCGAATGAGAGCCTTAGTTTCTCATTGAAAAAGGGCTTACTGACCTGACCAGACAAACTGAATTTGCTCAGCTTAAGATTTGTTTTATAATTGATCTCGTTCTCCTCTCCTGCAATATACTGAAGTCTGAAGGTAGAGTTGCGGTAATGAGCATATTCATAACCTGCACCGAAGTTCAAGCGAAGGCCATTGTCTGCAATTATAGTCCTTTCATATCTTGACTTAATCTCTCCCTCGCCGGACAGATAATCCAATACCTTGTTTGTATCAGCTTCAATATTATTCCTGTATTTGTATTGTGAGTTATTAAGGTAATTGCGACTAAGTACCCATGTGTCATATCCAGTCTTCCTGAAATGCTTATATACAACTCCTGTAACGTAGCTATATTGTTCCTGTACAGGGATATAGTCAAGCAAATATCTCTGATATTCAGTTTCGTCAGCTTTCAGATTAAGCTTAAAATCATCTTTTGCTCCAAGGCCGAGGACAGTGATCTCATTCTTATCATCAAGCCTTACCCGGTATTTGAACTGCATATCAGTGTAGTTAGGCAGGAATGGCAGTTCCAGAGCACTGAACAATAGCTGAAGATATGATCTCCTGATTGATAGTATAAGGCTGCTGTTTTCTCCCGTCGGTCCGTCGATGGTCAGCCCGAGGTCTGAGGCACCAACAGTGGCCCGGTATTTCATTTTGTCTTTGTTGCCATCAACAAGAGTAAAATTCAAAACCGAACTGAGCGCATTTCCCTTTGAAGCAGGAAATGCCCCTGAGAGGAAATCCACAGACTGGACAAAGTCAACATTGATAATCCCAACAGGGCCTCCTGACGCTCCCTGCGTGGAAAAATGATTCAGATAAGGTATCTCAACATTATCAATATAAAACCTGTTCTCGTTAGGCCCTCCACCACGTACAATGACATCATTACGAAAGGCAGGTGTAGACGCCACTCCGGGGAAAGCCTGAATGACCTTTGAGATATCCCTGTTGCCTCCGGGATTCTTGTCAATCTCATCAATACTTATAAGCCTCGCCGAAACAGGAGACTCAACCTTCTTTATAAAAGGAGACACTTTAACAACTATCTCCCCAAGTCCGACAGCCGATTCTTCAAGAGGGAGTTCAATATTGACCTGGTTGCTGTTTGTAACCAAAACTGAAGTCGATAAATAAGGATTATATCCCACTGATGACGCCCTTAACTCAACATAACCCGGCTTGACACCTGTAAACAGGAAGTTGCCGTCGAAATCTGTCATGGCGCCAATAGTTGTACCCCATATCTGAACAGTGGCAAACGGAACACCTTCATTGGTTTTGGAGTCATAAACCCTTCCCTTGATTATCCCGGAGTTTTCTTGTCCTGTAACATTAAAGACTGCAGTAAATAATAATAAGATTATAAAATTTTGTTTTCTCATATTGCCTGATTTTTTTCTTCAAACAAGAATATGTCTCGCTTTGTTCATGAAAAACTGCACAGAATGGAAACTTTATTTTGTCACTTCCCAATCTTCAACACCGCCATCAATAATCCGGAACAGAGGATGGGTCTGACAGAACTCAATTCTGAGCAACTTTTTGTATCTGTCTTTATCTCTTATTTTCAGCTTGTTAAGAAGATGAGTACCTTCAAAATCTATCTGTCCTTTTGTTACAGTAAGTTTTTCAGGGTAAATCGCAGAGTCTATTTTGCTTCTGTCAAAATTATACCCGCGCTTCACTGCTTCTTCATAAACCGCCAACAGATATGTGTTGACACATGATACCGGATCCCGGACAGTTTTAAACCTCCTCAGCTGTGGATGGTGCCTGTAGCCTTTTGTTCTGCCTTCCAGCACATGTTTTGCCAGAAGTGCCTCCCGCCAGAGAGCAACAAGGCCTTTTGTATCAAGGTACATGGGGTGTAATGACCACAGTCTCATAATTATCAGGTTTCAAAACTTTACAGGCAAATATATGTTAATTGAATGACGCTTCAGATTATCTTTGAATCGGTAACTAAATTTTCAGTATAACTGATTTAAAACACAAGATTATGAAAAACAGTACATTGTTGGTTGTTATGACATTTCCGGTTTTCCTGGCATTTAGTTCGTGTGCAACAATTCCTAAGGGAGCAACCGCAGTGAAACCTTTTGACAAGACCAGATACCTTGGCAAATGGTATGAGGTTGCCCGCATGGATTTCAGGTTTGAAAGAAACCTTAACCAGACAACGGCGAACTACTCTGTAAACGATGACGGAACAATCAGGGTTGTTAACCGTGGCTTTAATTACGTTGAAAATGAATGGAGTGAGGCTGTTGGAAAGGCAAAACAGACAGGCGAATCAGATGAGGCAAAGCTGAAGGTATCGTTCTTCGGACCCTTTTATGCTCCGTATAATGTGATTGCCCTTGATGATCAGTACAGATATGCCCTGGTAGCCGGAAAAAACCTTAAGTATCTATGGATACTTTCCCGTGAGACATCAGTCCCTGATGATATCAAAGAAAAATATCTTAAGATAGCCGGAGATATTGGATATGACACTGAAGCCCTTATCTGGGTTGAACAATAGAAAAACGCTTCAATTATTTTCCAGCCCTTAAAATAAAAATATGCGAAGGGAAAAAGACTTTATAGGAACTGTAGATATTCCTGAAAATGCTCTCTACGGCATCCACTCGGTGCGGGCTCAAAATAATTTTCCTGATTTGACTCCCTTTCATATTGAATGGTTTAAGGCCGTGGGCACTGTCAAGAAAGCCTGCTTTATAGCCTATGAAAAGTATGCTGAAGCTGTAGCATCTAAATATCCCGCTATAACCCTGCCGATACCCGTTATTGATAAAAGCATCATAAATGCACTGAAAGAGGCTGCGGCAGAAGTTGAGCGCGGACAGCATTTTGACAATTTCCTGGTTCCGGCCATTCAGGGAGGTGCAGGAACGAGCATCAACATGAATATTAATGAGATTATCACCAACAGGGCTCTCGTTATGTGTGGGCATAAACCCGGAGACTATTTGTTTATAAACCCTGTTGAAGATGCAAATATTTTCCAGTCAACGAATGATGTCATACCAACATCGTTAAGGGTAGCCTTGCTAAAGATCCTTGTAACTTTAGAACACTCTGTCAATGACTTAAGGTCATCATTTGAGGAGGTGGAAAAAAGATCACGTGACCATTTGCGGTCAGGCTATACTCAAATGCAGGAGGCGGTCCCTTCTACTTATGGCAGGCTTTTCAGCACTTACTGTGATGCATTGGCACGCGACTGGTGGAGAGTTTCAAAATGCTCTGAGAGACTTAAAACCGTTAACCTTGGAGGAAGCGCAATAGGATCAGGTATTACTGTTCCAAGATATTTCATGAATGAAGTAATACCCGCTCTTCAGAAGGTGTCAGGCTTGACTCTCTCAAGGGGTGAGAACCTCCATGATGCAACATGTAACCTTGATGCGTTTGTTGAGACACATGCCATTCTGAAAGCGCATGCAGTGAACCTTGAAAAGATTGTCTCTGATATCAGGCTTCTCTCTTCTGATCTTGTCAAAGATAAAGAGATACTGATACCCCAGCTACAGACAGGCAGTTCAATCATGCCCGGAAAGGTAAATCCGGTTATCCCTGAATTTGTCATAAGTGCAACACATAAAATCTATAGTAATGACGTACTGGTAAGCAGTCTATGCGGACAGGGGTGCCTTGATCTCAACGCATATCTTCCCTCCATTGGCCATGCCATGATTGAAAGTATGAAGCTTCTGATTGCCTGCAATAATACTCTTAAGGCCAATCTTGTATCAGGCCTGCAATTTGATGACACCAATGCTGAAATAAACCTGAATCTCAGCCCTGTAATTGCCACCGCACTTCTTCCATATATTGGCTATGACAAGTCTTCACTACTTGCACGGGAGATGAAAAAGGAGAAAATAAGTATCATTGAAGCCAACAGGAAGCTAAATATGATCACTGAAGAAAAACTTTTAAGGATTATTGAGCCAGCTAACCTGCTGAAAGAAGGTTTCAGCATAAATGACATAATTGATAATGGATAAAGGCAGGGAGGGAAAACCACATTTAGGAATTTTCGGACGCAGGAACCTGGGAAAGAGTTCACTGATAAATGCTTTTACAGGCCAGGATGTTGCTATTGTCTCCGAACAGCCGGGTACCACAACTGACCCGGTAAAAAAAACCATTGAGATCTTTGATGTGTTAGTTGAATTGGAAACCCAATTAACACAAAAGCAAGAGGAATTCAATAAAAAATGCGTCGAGCTTGCCAATGAGCAGAAGAAATTAGAAAAAGAACAAGGGCGATAATAGTAACTTCGAACATGACTTTC
>CAZGDJ010000154.1:0-7557 GCA_964524635.1 uncultured Rikenella sp.
CAATCTGCTTGAGTTCTGTTCTTACAATCTCTATACCCCATCCTTTTGTCTCGGTATGCAGTGTATTGTACAGCTCGGCATTGATTTTGCCTCGCTCGCTGTTAGCCGATTTCAGCGTCATAGTACCAATGATGTTACGCAGGGTTGTGCGTGCCAGGTTAACTATCTGGTACCTGAAGTTCTGTACGTTATATATTGATCCTTTTACGCTTTCTTCATCAGATTTCACCCTGAAATAAACCTGCGCGTCAACACTGGCGTTCAGATTGTCATTTGTGATTATCTCCTGTGGTTCGGCATCAACCATCTGCTCGGTAACATTGACCTGATACATTTTGTCGATAATAGGTATTATCCAGTGAAAACCGGGGTTTCCAAAATGATAGTATTTCCCAAGTCTTTCAATAAGAGCCCTGTGAGTAGGCCTGACAATTCTTATTCCGGCAAGGAAAAGAATAAAAACAAAAAATCCAATAATCCAGTAAATCATGGCTTCAGTTATTAGTTAATAATAGATTATATTCTACTAAGTTACGAAAAACAGAGAAGCCAATGGGTAGTTTGCCTGAAAAAAAATAAGAGGAGGAGGCTGGACAAGGCGAGCAGGTGTAACCAGGAGAAACCAAAACCATGAAACCTAAACCTTTTGCTCTATGCTCCTTGTCCCTCCTTCCTGACTCTTGACATTATCTCGAGACACATGCGGCTGTTGTGATAAGGGCACTTCCAGAAACCGGCTTTGTCATCGACAGTATTTACAGTGCCGTCTCTCCTTATACTCCAGTACCATTCCCCGTTCTCTCTGTCAATTAGATGACCTTTTATAAAATTGAAACATCGTAAGGCGTTACCCAGATAACTCTCATCTCCCGTCAGCTGCCATGCATTGATGAAACCCACCACTGTCTCTGACTGCACCCACCAGTGCCGGTCCATATCAAGATGCCCTGTAGCATCATCCCGTTCATATATCAGGCTGCCGTCTGGCTGCAGTCCTTCCATTGCAGCCCTGACAACCTCTGTGGCTATCACTTTAACCTTATTAATAAGGCCTTTGTCTTCAAGCACCTCAGCAGCCTCATAGATAAGCCACGAAGCCTCAATGTCATGACCGTATGATATAATTGTTGATTTGGAATTCCATCTCTCGTCAAAAAAAAGGTTAAGATGATGACTCCTCTGATCCAGTATCTTCTCAAGGAATATCATCACCATATTGACCAGTTGGGAGCGCAGGCTTTTATCAGGCCATATACGGTACAGGTTAGTATAAGCCTCGAGAATATGAAGATGGGTGTTCATTGTCTTCTTCTCGTTGGCATCTTTCTCGCTCAGACGAAGGTCTTCGAGGTAACCCCATTTACGGTCGAATGCTTCAAGATAACCGTTAAACCCCCTGTCAAAACTGTGTTTCTCAATGAGATGAAACAACTCGACCGCTTTGTCTTTGCAGGATTCGTCACCAATGGCCATGTAATATTCACTCAGTGCATAGATGGTAAAGGCCTGTGAATATATCTGCTTCTTTGCATCGAGCTGACTGCCATTGCTGTTCAGAACCCAGAAAGTGCCTCCATATTCTTTATCAAAGAAATATGCCATTATATAGTCTCTTGCTCTTTTTGCCGTATCAAGGTAAGATATGTCTTTAAGAATTCTGAAAGCAGCCGAGAAAGTCCACAGTATCCGTGCATTAAGGATGGCTCCCTTTGGCGCATCGTTAATAATATTGTTTTTACCGTCAATCCTTCCGTAGAATCCGCCCTTCATATTATCAGGCATCCTGTTTTGCCAGAAAGGCAAAATGTTGTTCGTCACCTCTGCCAGTGCATCAGTCCTGAGATCTTCCAGTATTTGTCCGGCTTCAGTCTTCATTTCTCTGACAGGAATTCCTTGTTTTTGTTTATCAGTGTATCTATTGCTTTTACTGATGCAGCCGAGCGGAATCCATCGGCAGGAGTGTTAAAGCAATAGTCAACAAGCTGGTTTATCGATGATACTGCCACATGCATGCGTGTGTCAGACGATGCATAATAGATGAAGACTGTGCCATCTTCATCCACTATCCAGCCATTAGAGAAGAGGACGTTTGATACATCCCCGATTCTTTCTTCATCAACAGGCGCCATAAAGTATCCAGCGGGTTCAGCAATAACTTTTGACGGATCTTTAATATCAGTCATATACATGTAAAGCACATATCTCAATCCTGAAGCGCAACCTCTTACACCGTGGGCAAGATGAAGCCATCCCTTTGATGTTTTTAAAGGATGAGGGCCCTCTCCGTTCTTTTGTTCCTTAATAGTATGATAGTGACGGAAGTTAATGATCTTTTCATCCTCAGGCTTAACCTTAGCCTTTGTAATATCATCGATCAGCACCCATCCTATGCCGCCACCGCTTCCGGCATCTATAAAACCGTCCTGCGGACGAGTATAAAGAGCATATTTGCCATTGACCAGTTCAGGATGAAGCACCACATTGCGCTGCTGGCTCTTTGACACCAGGTCAGGAAGCCGCTCCCATTTTACCAAATCGTGTGTACGGGCTATCCCGGCAGCTGCAACAGCTGAATAGAGATCTCCGGCAGGGGCCCCTGGGTCTTTCCTCTCAGAGCAGAAGACACCGTATATCCAACCGTCTTCATGTCTTGTCAGACGCATGTCATAGACATTTATGTCAGGGTCAGCTGTTTCAGGCATGGTAAGAGGGTGATCCCAAAATCTGAATTTATCTATTCCGTTGGGGCTTTCAGCGATAGCAAAGAATGACTTCCTGTCATTACCCTCTACCCTGGCAACGAGTATATACTTTCCATCATACTTCATCGCACCCGCATTAAAAGCAGCATTTACACCAATCCTCTCCATGAAATACGGGTTTGTTTCAGGATCCATGTCATAACGCCATAAAACAGGCGCATGGGCGGCCGTAAGGACAGGATTCTTATATCTGAAAAAGATCCCGTTACCAGGTTCAATCCTCTCATTCCGGAGCTTAATCAGCTCTTCATATTCCTTTATTATCCTCTTCTTCCGGAGTTCAAAATCATTCATATCGATTTCTGATTGGGTGTTATCTATTTGTAAATCAATTCTTTTGTAACATCATTCAGGAATAGAGTCTGTGGCAAATTAAAAAAGTCAATAAAATCCTTTTCGCTCCCCTGCCCCGGATATGGCGCATAAAAATGACCCGGTATGTTAAAGGCATTCCGCCAGAGAAGGACATATGAAATCTTTGCGTCTTTGATGGCCGGTAACAGAGCAGTGGTCCACCATAACGAGTCCGGAACAGATTCATATCCTGTCTCAGTCAGCGTTGCTATTTTCTTGTGTTCTTCCGCAATAGATGTAATAATTGCAAGGTTCTTTCTTACATCATTGATATAGTTCCGTGAATAATATGTATCAAATCCAATAATATCAATATAATCATCACCCGGATATCTCTCAAGATACTGCTCGCTGTTTCTGAATTCACCTGATGACGAATATGCAAAGAGAAGGTTATGAACATTACGAGCATCACACAGATAATCAAAGGTGAATCTCCATAATCCAATATACTCCTCTGTTGTGCACAGCTTCTGTCCCCACCAGAACCAGCTCCCCGTATGCTCATGATAAGGTCTGAATATCACCGGGATAGCCTTTCCGTTTTCATCAGTTAATGACAGGAAAAAGTCAGCGAGGTGGTCAAGCCATTGTTTATATTTCTCATTGTTGTCTCCACCGGGGAGGACAGATGCCACAACTTTGTCTGATGTGACATCCCATGCATTGCCAGCTGTCAGCGGGTTATCGGCATGCCAGCTGTATGTTACAACTCCTCCTCTTTCATACATAAAACGCGTAAAAGCTCTCATGTCGTCAAAGCTCACACTGTCAAGGTTATGTGAATGACCAAGTTCAATATGTCCGAGGTCCATTCCCAATAATGCCGGGAAATCTGAACAGACCTTTTTAACATCAGATTCCCCATCGGGGTAAACCCATCCAATGCCGTATGCCAGGTCATCCTGATGCCCGAACATCACTCCTTTTTCAGTCAGTGCCTTCAGGTTCGCAAGAAGGTTTACTGTCTCCTCTGTAGCTTTCGTATCAGCTATAACGCTTTTATTCTCCTGCCCTGTACCGCAGGATGAAAATGCCATTGTCAGCATCGCCAGAATGAGAATTTGTTTCATAAATCTGATGTTTATTTAATTTTTTTAAGCTTGTTGTTGTATTCTTTAATCAGATCAATGGTAGAATCCGTATCAAAAACAGAATTAAGTCCCTGTTCTTCCTGGGGAGGATCACCCAGATAGTCATCTCCCGGCTGCCAGAATACATGGTCAACAGGTGGCCTGCCTTCTCCCGCATAAGCCCATATATTGCATCCGGCGAGCACATCTTTCTTTTTAGCATGCTCAGTGATCTGATCAAAGGCATTTGCATAAAACGCGTCACGGTTCACTGTTGTCTCCGACGGATTATACCCATGATGGTCACGAGGAAGTCCGAATTCTTCAAGCACAACAGGCTTATTTAAACGACGTGAAACCTCAAAATGGTCATTCATGTAAGCATTTGTATTATTTATAGTTACATCCATGGATGAGGCGATATCCCTTATGTTTAACCAGCCCCAGTTTTTCGGCCAAATGTGCATTACCATGTAATCAATATTTGGATCAGCATGAATCTGTTCGAACAGCTCCATTGATTGCTCACAGCCATGCCTGCCCTCTGTACCAGTTGTAACAAGGTGATTCTTATCTAGTTGTTTAATGAGAGCAGCAACACCTGCTATCATTTCCTTCATCGCAGGAATGTTTTCATTTGAGAAAGCCCTTGGTTCATTGCCCACCTCCCATGTCATTATTGCAGGATCATCGGTATATTTTACTCCTGTGTATCTGTTGGTCCGCCCGATTATGAACCTGATGAATTCATGGAACTGCTCAATACAGGGCTCACAACTATGGAACCTGCCGGAGAATTCCATAAACTTCGGCCAGTCGTTTGGTGTTGCCGAAGGATAAGGAATTGGTTCATTTGTATTCCAGCTGACATACTGGGAATAGCCGCCAGACCACTCCCAGCTGTTATTCAGGAAAAGGATGGCGCGCTGTCCTCTCTTACCCATCTCTGAAAGCAGGAAATCGAGGCCGTCAAGCAGAGTATCACTGTACACCCCGGGAGAGGTCTGCAATGTTGGCGTAACCCTGAACGGCTCACCATCAGGGCCTTCTGCTCCGACAAGTATCCGAAGGTTATCAACCCCGATACCCTTCATGTGATCAAGTTCCCTTAGGAGCCTCTGACGGTCACCATGTTGTCCCTGAGAGCCTATTATTGCCCCATACCAGTAATTAACACCAATAAAATAATACGGAGAACTGCCGTTCATGAACCTGCCGTTTTCGACTGTTATGAATCCGGATCCATCATTCCTGTTGCATCCTGTAAATGCAACAACCATCAGTATCAACAAAAAACAACGCTTCATGCAAATTAACTGTAAGTTACATATCAAAAATAAGCATAGGTACCTGATGGTTGATGATATCATTCCTTTAAAATATGATACTATAATGCCAAATGAGATTTCCGGTTTCCAATTGCCCCTACATTGATACTTTTTTAACTAAAATTCCAATAAAAGCTTATCTCAATTACTACAATATTGTATATCTCTTTATTTATCTGCATTTTAGATATCATAAAAACAAAGCATCGGATTATGCCATTATTGATGCATTTTGTTACCTTAGCAGATACCAAAACTGACCTTAAACACTATGCATGATTCGGTATTGCGTGAAATAACACCCCTGACTCAGTCTGATTGTTTTACAATGTTTGTCCGGGCAAAATCAGAATTCGATTTTCCTCTGCATTATCATGATGAGATTGAACTCAATTTCGTTAAAAATGCCATGGGAGCTAAACGCATTATCGGGGACCATGTGGCTGAAATAGGAGATTATGACCTCGTTATGATTGGACCGAACCTTCCGCATGGCTGGTTCGGATCAGGATACAAGGAAAAGCAGGTTGAAGAGATAACCATACAGTTCCACAAGGATTTTTTTGATGAAAAGTTTTTACAAAAGAACCAGCTCAGCTTCATCCGTAATATGCTGAGAAAATCAGTCAGGGGGATACTTTTTTCGCAGGACACAATAAGACAGCTTGAGCCACGTATTTACGCGCTGCCTAAGAAACAGGGATTTGATTCGGTACTTGAGCTCATGTCTATTCTTCACGATCTGTCAATTTCACGTGACTACTTAATACTATCTGATACAGGGTTTAACGATATTGATACTTTTTCATATAACAGCAGGCGTATTGAAAGAGTGATGACTTTTATAAATACCAGATTTGAGAAGCCAATCACCCTCGAAGAAGCTGCCAGAATTGCAAATATGACCGAGTCAGCTTTCAGCAGGTTTTTTAAGTTACGCACTGGTATAACTTTCATCGATTGTCTGACGGAAGTAAGACTCGGGCATGCATCACGAATGCTCATTGACACTACAAAGACCATTGCTGAAATAGCATATACCTGCGGTTTCAATAATATATCAAACTTCAACAGGATCTTTAAAAAGAAAAAAGGATGCACCCCTAAAGAGCTGAGAGAGAGCTATGACCAGGGAAGCCGTGTATTCATATGATCAAATAATATCCCCTTATCTGTTCATTTTGTCTGTGTAATTTCAACCTCTGCGCTTGTAAGACCTTCCGACGAAGCTATAAGACTAACAATCCCTTTGCCTGAACCGGCTTTAATCACAGCCAGACACTTTCCATGAAAAGCTTTACGGTATTCGGCCTTAAACGGCTCCATACTTACCTGGCTGCCATTATCAACACCAACAATAGTGGCATCACCCTCAACAGCAAAAGAAACCAGGTTATCAGCGTAAGGGACAGGAGTGCCATCTCTGTCAACCACAGTGACAGTGACAAAAGAAAGGTCTTTACCATCTGCACTGATAACTGTCCGGTCAGCTGACACTGCCAGGGCGGCTGGTTCTCCGGCAGTTTTTACTTCCTGCCTCAGAACTTCCTTACCTCCTTTTCTGCCCACACCTGTCAGTGTTCCGGGCTCGAACGGAACTGTCCACGAAAGGTGGAAAATGGTGTCATTCTTTTTCTGAGCACCCAGAGATTTATTATTCAGGAATAATTCGACCTCGTCACAGTTGGTGTAAGCCCATACGTCAATTGCCTGCCCCGGATTCCAGTTCCAGTGAGGGAAGATATGTAGGACAGGCGTTTCAGTCCATTCGCTTTTATACATGTAAAATGCATCCTTGGGGAAACCAGCAAGATCCACAATCCCGAAGTAAGAGCTTCGTGCCGGCCACCAATAAGGAGTAGGCTCCCCAAGATAGTCGAACCCGGTCCAGATAAACATGCCCGTCAGATAATCATTTTCCTTTATCAACCTCCATGTGTCTTCATGAGTTGATCCCCATGGAGCAGAACAGTTGTCATAAGCTGAACATGAGAGATCAGTATTGCCATCTTTAAAGGGTTGGTCCCATCGAGCAGGCCA
>CAZGDJ010000155.1:0-2686 GCA_964524635.1 uncultured Rikenella sp.
ATCTGGGATTATAGCCTGCCCATCTGTCAGAGATAGAGCCTGCATCAGGGCCTCCATAAACGGTAAACACAACCGGATATTTAATTGACGCATCAAATCTTACAGGATATGTTATCATAACCGGCATATCAAACAAGCCATCTGAAGTTTTTACGGTTGTAATTTCTGTTTTTGAATGTTTTGCAGGATCAAAGACAGGTGCATTCTCCCTGAATATACTCCTGACCACCTTAGATTTCTTATCAATCAGGTTAATACCTCCGGGGTCATTTATATTACTCCAGGTATCTATAAAGTAAGAACCTCCGGGCGAGGCTGAAACATCATGACTTCCTTCACCCGGGGTTATCTGCTGCAGTTTCGTACCATCAAGGTTTACCCTGTACATATGGCTTTCGAGAGCATCAGCACCTGTTCCTGTAAAATACAATACCTTTTTTGCTTCATCCACTTTTTCAATTCCGGTAACCTTCCAGTTGAAGTCAGTCAGCTGTGCAATAAGTTTTCCATCCCATCCATAATAATAAAGGTTGTGCCAGTCGCTGCGGCAGCTCCTTAATATGAAACCGGTCTTATCATTCATAACATACACATCTTCAAAGAACTCAACCCAGGTTGGCCTTGTCTCACGGTATATTTCTTTAAAATCACCTGATGTGACATCAGCAAGTAAAAATCTCATTTCATTCTGATCCCGGTTAAGAACCTGTATCATAAGTCTGCGGCTGTCCGGCGTCCACGCTGGCCACGCAATATATTGATCTACAGCCTGATCAGTCTTAACCCAGGTTGTTGTACCTGCAGATATTTCTGCAATACCCATCTTTACAACGGGATTAGGATCACCCGGTTTTGGATAAGGGGTCGATTCAAGCCTGCCATGAAGACCATCAGTGTCTTCAAGACCTGTTATATTGAAAACGGGCACAGGATTGTCATCAGTATGCAGATAAGCAAGTCTTTTGCTATCAGGAGACCACCAGAATGCTGCATACCTTGAAGCCCTCCCCAGTATTTCCTCATAATAGACCCATGATGCCCAACCATTGTAGATTCGGTCAGTAGCGTCATTGGTCAGCCTTATCTCTTTCCCGGCTTCGAGATCATAGACATAGAGGTCTTTATCTTTAGTATAGGCAATCTTCCTGTTATCCGGAGAAAAACGCGCATTAACCTCAGGCGTTTTATCGTTGGTCAGCATTTTTGGGATAGAATCTCCAATCCTGAAATAGAAAAGGTCATTCTCTTTGATGAATATGACAGACTTGTTATCATTCGCAACAGAGAGGTCATACCTCAGTTCCAAACCTTCCGGCAGAGCTTCTCTGAGGATATCCATATCGCTTTTATAGTCAGAGATTTCAGTGACACTGCCCGTTTTGCAGTCATTACTGGTAACTTTTGGCGTACCTGAAGCATCAACAGTCTGCATCATGAAATGGGTGTCATCCAGCCACCCGATAAACCTGGGCTGGTTACCCGGCCTGCCTCTCATCTGAGCAGATATAAAGCTACAGTTCAGGAACATACTCATCAATAAGAGAAAGACAAATTTGTTTTTCATATGACTATTTTTTTACTGGTTTTTCAGGGAAACAGAACAAATATAATAAAGATAAACTCTTTTAATTTTTAAGTTGTTAGAGAACATGTTATGAACTTATCTTGGAATGCATAAATTTGCTCATATTTCTCGCCTTTGAAGAAAACTGAAGAAAACCAGTCCGACAACTGGTGGATGAAGCTTGACAATGCAGCCAAGATCTATCCTGCCATAACAGGTTCTGAACTGACAGGCGTCTTTCGGATAACTTCTGCTATGAGTTCTCCTGTTCTTCTTCCGGCACTGGTAAAGGCAACAGAGGAGACTTCAAAGCTGTTCCCTTCATTCAGCGTTGACCTGCGGAAAGGTTTCTTCTGGTACTATCTTGAATACAATGGTCATTCTCCAAGGGTACTTGCAGATAAAGGTCCTCCGTGTCAGCCTTTTCCAAGAAATATTCCGGGAGAGCTGGTGTACCGTATTCTTACGCGGGGAAATACAATTTCCGTTGAGTTCTTTCATATTCTTACAGACGGTGGCGGAGCGATATACTTTCTGAAAACGCTCCTAAACAAATACTGCAGTTACGCCTTCGGGTCTGTTCTGCCACCTTTTCCTGAAGTTGCCCAGGGGCCGCCACCTGATGGCACAAATGATCTTTTCAATAAATTATATCGAAAAGGACTTCCAAAACCACCCATTCTTCCCGGTGCATGGCATTTGCCTTACAAACTTCGTAAAATACCAAGGTTTCATGCGACATCTTTTGAGGTTCAGGCATCAGGGATATCAGAACTCTCAAAAAAATATAGTTCGACAGTGACAGAATTCCTTGCATCAGTATATCTCTTTTCACTTCAGGACCTGCGGCATCAGCAAAAGAAAGGCTCACCCTATGTAAGAGTACAGGTGCCATTTGATCTTCGAAAAAAATATGGTACCAATACGTTACGTAACTTTTCACTCTTTGCCATTCTGGGTATTGACATACGTATGGGTCATTACACTTTCGAGGATACATTGCGTGAAGTGAAAAAAGCAATGCAGGAAATGACAGATGAAAAGAGAATCAGAAATGTCATAAGCCGCAATGTTTCTCAGGAAAAAAATCCCGCTATTCGCCTGATTCCTTTGTTTATTAAA